>JAFGLL010000012.1 GCA_016928095.1 Thermoplasmatota archaeon | reverse complement strand
GACGCCTTGTCCGTCATGAAGAATGCAGAAAGGGCGGGAAAGGGAGAATGCAAGGTCAAACCGGCCTCTAAACTCATCGGGCGTGTCCTGAAGGTCATACAGGAGAACGGTTACATAAGACAGTTCGAATACAACGAGGACGGCAGAGCAGGCTGGTTCAAGGTGACCCTGAACGGGAGTATCAACGATTGCGGTGTCATCAAACCCCGGTTCAGAGTGAAGAGAGCGGAAATGGAGGGCTATGAATCGAGGTTCCTTCCAGCACAGAACTTCGGCGTTCTTATCCTTACGACCACCAAAGGTGTAATAACGAACGAGAAAGCGAAGGACCTTCACACGGGCGGGAGGCTGCTGGCCTTCGTGTATTGAGGTGATATTATGACAAAGGTAGATACTATCACCAAGGAAATAAAGATACCCTCGAACGTCAGCATGAAGCTGTCAGGTGATCTGCTGACGGTCAAGGGCCCTAAGGGTGAGCTCAAGAGGAGCTTCGTTCACCCCATTGTCACCATTAAGGTCGAAGGAGGTAAAGTAGTGGTCCACTGTGATAAACCCAAAAGGTCCGAGATGGGTCTCTCGGGCACATGGGTGGCCCATGTCAAGAACATGGTGCGTGGCGTTACCGATGGCTTCCAGTATAAAATGAGGATAATCTATTCCCACTTTCCCATAAAGACCTCCGTCAAGGGGAAGGAGCTCGTGATAGAGAACTTCCTGGGGGAGAGGTATCCAAGGACAGCAATTATCCAAGACGGTGTGACCACGAAGATATCGGGAGATACGATCACCCTTGAAGGAATGGATAAGGAAAAGATCGGCCAGACCGCAGCGAACATAGAAAAATCAACCGTGGTCAAAGGATACGATCCCAGGGTTTTTCAGGACGGGATCTATCTCGTTAGCAGGGGTGAGTGAAATGGCCACTGAAAAGAAGGTAGCCAAAGAGGCCAATGAAAAGGTCGAAGAGAAAGAGGAGGTCATTCCCCCCACAACTTCCAAAAGGAAGAAGATCAAGCCACAGCTCGATGAGGATACCCGTGCGTCCCTGGAAAAGAGAAAGGAGCGTTACGACGTCCAGCCCCATTTCAAGAGGGGTGAATGGTTCAGGTACAAGAAGCTGGGTATGAACTGGAAAAGGCCGCGCGCTGTCACCAACAAGCAGAGGAAGAACCTCAAGTACAGACCTTCAAAGGTCCGGATCGGGTTCGGCAAACCGTCGAACGTGAGGGGTCTCCATCCCTCCGGTTTCATCGAGGTATCGGTCCACAGGGTGGAGGACCTTGAGGGACTTGATCCCAGGGTTCAGGCTGGGAGGATAGGAGCCACCGTCGGGACGAGGAAGAGGCGCTCCATTGTCGAAGCGGCAGATGCAAAGGGCATCAGGATACTCAACAGGGGGGCTTTGTGATGAACCTGTCCAACCAGAGAAGGATGGCATCAGAGATCCTCAAATGTGGTCAGAACCGGGTCTATATGAACCCTAACAATCTTGAGGATATCTCCGAGGCTGTGACGAGGGGTGATGTCAGGAAACTGATAAAGGAGGATGTCATCAAGGCGCGTCAGGAAAGAGGCGTCTCCTCGGGCAGGAAGAGAGATAGGTTGAAACAGAAGGAAGCAGGGAAGCGTAAGGGGCATGGATCGAGGAAAGGCAGCAAATATGCCAGGGCACCCAGGAAGAGGAGATGGATCCGGACGATACGACCTATCAGAAGGACATTGAGGGAATACAGATCTGAAGGTGTGATCTCCCCCGTGACCTACAGGTACTACTACAAGCATGCTTCCGGGGGGATCTTCAGGTCAGTGGGACATATGAGGTCCCACATGCAGACGGAAAAGGTATTCCTGAAGCTTCCTCAAGATAAGGAGGTGAAGTGATATGGCACAGGGACCAAGATATCATGTTCCCTTCCGAAGGAGAAGGGAAGGAAAGACAGATTACAGGGCCAGGCTGGCCTTGGTACGGTCTGGAAAACCCCGGGCAGTGGTCAGAAGAAGTTTATCGGGAACCACGGTGCAACTGGTTTCATTCCATGAAGTTGGCGACAGGGTACTTATCCAGGCGAGCTTCACCGACCTGAAGAAATTGGGCTGGCAGCATTCCTTGAAGGATACGTCAGCATCATACCTGGTTGGACTCCTCGCGGCCGTGAAGGCACAGAAGGCCGACATATCGGAAGCGGTCCTTGATATAGGACTCCACGAACCGACCGTCGGAAACAGGGTCTTCGCAGCCTTGAAGGGGCTCATCGACGGTGGAATGGACATACCCCATGGGGAGGGAATATTTCCGGATGAGGGTAGGTTGGCCGGGGAGCATAGAGAGGAGAAAGGTTTCTCCGATGATTTCGGTAAGATGAAAAGCAAGATCCTGGAGATGTGAGCATATGACCGAGGAAGAGAAAAAGAGCGTGGCCACTTTGGAAGGAAATACTTCAGAGGTGGATGAAGAGGTTGTTCCCCTGGTCGATATCCCGGAGGATCCCGAGGACGATGAGGCCACTACCGCGGAGGAGGAGACTGAAAGGGGTAAAAAACCTTTCATACTCAAGAAGAACATCATTCAGAAATCCATGAGAGATAGAAGGGATGAGGGTGAATGGGTTCCCAGGACGCAGCTGGGAATGATGGTGAAAGGAGGTCATATAAGGACCTTGAGCGAAGCCCTCAACTGCGGCCTTCCCTTGAGAGAGTCACAGATAGTGGATACCTTGATGGGGGATACCCTGGTCGATGAGGTCCTCAAAGTTAACATGGTCCAGAGGATGACCGATTCCGGGAGAAGGACCAGGTTCTCCATCACGGTGGTCGTAGGGAACGTCAATGGATACGTCGGTCTGGGATCTGCCAGAGGGAAGGAGGTCGGCCCGACCATCAAGAAGGCCATCGATAATGCCAAGCTGAACATGATCGAACTCGTAAGGGGTTGCGGGTCATGGGAGTGCGGGTGTATGAACCCTCACAGTTTGCCTTTCAAGGTCATCGGGAAATCGGGGTCTACAGAGGTTACTCTCAGACCAGCGCCCAGGGGTGTGGGTCTTGCCGTTGGTGATGTGGCTAAAAAGATACTCAAACTTGCTGGTATAAATGACGTGTGGGGATTCTCGAGAGGGCAGACAAAGACCACCGTGAACAATGCCAGGGCAGTGATCGATGCATTGAAAGGAACTAACCTGGTGAAGGTGCAGAGGTCCAAAAGGATCGAGCTCAAACACCTTTCCGGACCCATTGTTGTTGATCAGGTGGCCACAGATATAGGGGGTGGGGACCAATGACCCTGGCGGTTGTAAGGGTAAGGGGTACGATAAAGGTCGAACCCCGGATAAAGGAAACACTGAGGCTTCTCAGGCTGAACAGGGTCAATCACTGCATAGTGATACCTGAAACGGTTGAGTTCAAGGGGATGCTGTTGAAGGCCAAGGACTATATCACATGGGGGGAGGTAGAGGCCGATACCCTTGAGAGACTATTCCATGAGAGGTCCGAATATAACGGCAGCAGCAGACTTTCCGACCAGATAGTGAAGAAGAACACGGAATTCAAGGACCTCAAGGGACTTGCTGCGGCTGTGTCGGAGGGAGCCTTCGATCACAGGAGCATCGATGGGTTGAACCCTGTGTTCAGACTGAACCCGCCCAGGAAAGGCGGATACGAGGGTATCAAGCGGGCCTACAGTGTCGGTGGAGCTCTGGGATACCGGGGAAAGGAGATCAACAAGCTCCTTGAGAGGATGATCTGAGGTGATGACCATGTCCACAAAAAATGAGAAGATGAGGGGAAAGAAGACCCATGGCCACGGTATCAAAGCCAGAAGGGGGGCCGGAAAAAGGGGCGGCCGAGGTATGGCAGGCAACCACAAGCACCGCTACATGCATATCATCAAGTACTATGGAAAGGAATATTTTGGAAGGCACGGCTTCAAGAGACCTCAATCAGTTGTGAGCGCGGATATCACCATCAACCTGTCAACGATAAGGGAGAACATAGATTCAATGACGAGGGACGGGGTCGCAAAGAAGAAGGGAGAAGGATATGACATAGACCTCGAGAAGTTCGGAATAACCAAGCTCCTGGGAGGCGGCTCTATCGGAGAACTGAACGTCCATGTGCTCACGAGGTCAGCCTCGCAGAGAGCTGTGGAGAAGATCGAAGCCTCCGGAGGATCGGTGACCATAAGTGAGAAATGAGGTTCCACCTGTCCGTTCTCTTTAACTTTTAATAGAAGAACGGTATTTGGTGGAACCTGTCCAGAACTCGGGCCGGTGTTGGAAACATGGCTATAGAAAGAGACTACAAAAAGGCCATCTGGGTGGTGATAGCCTATGCGGTGGTCATGGTGGCCATCTACTTCTGGCAATGGCAGGATGCCGATCTGACCAAAGCATCCGAGCTATCACTTTTCATCCTGATCGGAGCGGGTTTGGCAATATGCTTCTTGCTCATCGGTATGATGATCACATATGCCGGCGAGGGATCCAAGCTTTACGGCCTGAAGCCCATTTCCGACAAATGGCCCGCTGTCAAGAAACCGGAAGGGCATGTAAAGTTCAGGACAAAGATGCTGTGGACCTTCGGGATCCTTATTCTGTATTTCTTCCTGAGCAACGTTTCAATGTACGGTCTGTCCCCCGGCAGCCTGGATATCTTCTCGGAGTTCAGGGCGATCCTGGCCGGCGCAAACGGCTCCCTGATGCATCTGGGGATCGGACCGATAGTGACCGGTTCGATCATCATGCAGCTCTTCTCCGGTGCGAAGATCATCAACCTGGACCTGACCAAGGCCGAGGACAAGGCCATATACCAGGGTGTGCAGAAGGTCCTTGTCCTGATCATGATATTCGTCGAGGCAATACCTCAGGTATACGGCTACCTGGAACCTTCCGCCAACGGATGGATGGGCGACATCGGGTCCGGATGGGCAAAGATGGTAATCATAGTCCAACTTGTATTCGGTTCCTATCTGGTGTTCCTGATGGACGAGGTGATCTCCAAGTGGGGTATTGGATCAGGGATCTCGATGTTCATAGCTGCAGGGGTATCGCAATCGATATTCCAGGGGACCCTGTCATGGCTCCCTCTGGGGGACCAAATAGCATCACGTTATAATTTTCCTGTTGCCGATCCAGGCATGGTCCCTGCCGGGACCCTGCCAAAGACCTGGTACATACTCGAGAACCTTTCGGGTGGTTTGCGTGACCTGACATCGGGAGGTTTCGAGACCTTGTTCCTTTCCCCGCCAAACCCGATCGTGGCACTGATATCGACCATTGTGATATTGTTCGTTGTTTCCTATGCGGAAAGTTCGCAGATAGAGCTACCTCTGTCCCACGCAAAGGCAAGGGGTGCAAGAGGAAGATATCCGATAAGGCTGATCTACGCATCGAACATCCCTGTCATCCTTATGTCGGCCCTTCTTGCGAACGTGAACATGTTCAGCCTACTGCTGTGGAACCATGACAAGATCTCGACGATCCCCATAATCGGTCATAACTGGAGGCTCGGTTTCTACGATGCCGGCTCCACTTCTCCGGTGGGGGGTATCGCCTGGTATGTATCCAGGGTGGACGGTCTGCAGAGCTGGCTTTTACCGATAATCAACTGGGACACATACAGCGGGTACGTTGGGGACCATGAATACTATCAGGTCCTGATCCATGTACTGGTATATGTGGGATTGATGGTCTTCGGTTCCGTCCTTTTCGCCAAGTTCTGGATCGAGACCACGAACATGGGCCCGGAGGCCGTGGCAAAACAGATACAGGACTCGGGGATGAGGATACCAGGTTTCAGACGGGACCCCAGGGTTTTAAAGAAAGTACTAAACCGGTACATACCCACTGTTACCGTGATATCAGGTGCATTCGTCGGGCTTCTGGCAGCCACGGCTGACATGATAGGAACCGTCGGGTCGACATCGGGTACTGGTGTCCTGTTGGCCGTAGGTATCATCATCAGGCTCTACGAGGAGATCGGGAAGGAGCAGATGATGGAAATGCACCCGGTCCTCAGGGGTTTCTTCGGTCGCGAATGAGCATGAACGGGGAGAAGGACCACCTCCAATGCAATTTTTTTTATACTAATACCCGGATTAATACGGGGGATCCGCCTCAGGGGTGTTCACGCCATGCGCTTGAAGGTCTTCACAGTCGCGCTCCTGTTTTTATTTCTGACCGTTCTTTCTTCTTTATCCCTTCCATCTCCTTCGGAGGCGATCTCCTTCGATCCATATGAGATACCTCCCGGTGCCCCCCGATGGTTCGACCTGGAGGATTTCGATGAAAAGGGGGACCTCCTCGAATTGACCATAGTCTTTAAAAAGACCTCGAACGGGTCGTTCCAGGAAAGACCCGTGGACATTCTGATACTGGAGAGTTATCTGGCCAAGAGGAACCCTTCTATAGAGCGAGCAAGGTCTGATGCGATATTCATCAGGGAGAACGTGGAGACCAGATTGGAATTGACCGGGGATGACAGTATCGTGAATCCCAAGAATTCCAGGATGTCGATATTGTTCTACAACGAACAACAGGAAGGGGACCTTGAGAACTGGGATGAGGCCACGGTCAAGATAAGGGTGGATTATTCCGTTGTGAACACGGTCAAGGAAGAGAGCGATCTGGTCCTGACATTGGTCCTTATCCTCCTGGTGATCATCATAATAGCAGTGATGATCGCCCTTACTTATTACATGATCAAGAAACGGGTAAGGGATACAAGGACCTTCTTCAATCCGGAAGCAGGACTCTATTACGTGTTCAGGGATATCGATGGGAGCATCCTGTATTTCAGTGAAGAGCAGTATACACAGATGTATAACCAGAATGCGCTGGTGACCTATGAATATCTTGGTCAGGCAATGAAGAAGGGTGGCCCGATCATGACCCCGGTCGAAGAGCAGGGAATGTATGCCGAAGGGATAGCACCGATATTCGAAACACCGCAAGTACCTGTCCCTTTGAACTCCGATATGTCACAGCAATTACCAGCCGGGCAGGTACAGGGTCCGAGATCTGGTCAAGAGACCTCCGTTCAAGGGATGGAAATTTACAACCAGGATGAGTCAGCTGGTGCCCGGACATCGCAGGATGGGGTTGGTCCGACCGAGCAATTGTCTGAAGAGGGACCCGCAGAGACCGCCACACAGGATGACGGATCAGGCGGCGTTCTTGACGAACTGGTTTCTAGTGCCTCGACCATTACCGAAGAAGCCAGTGAGGAAGAGATGATATTGAGGCTGGAAGGTCCCGACCGGGACGGAACATGAACTTCCCTGACCGTCGTACCCTTTGAAAAGTTATAAATCGTGACCTTCCTCTTAACCCGTATGAACAACCTTCGGGGTCTCCTTCCCTTAAAAGCAGTGTTCATGGTGATGATGGTCTGTTCCGGAGCCTTTTTTGGGAATTTCAACATACTTGCGGATAGGTCAGAAGGTCCGATGGGTGGGTCCATCTTGGATATCTATCAGAGAGGTGACTGGACCGTTTCAACGACCGAGGTATATACGGATGAAAGGATCTACATGGAGGGGAACCTCACCGTAACGGGGAACCTTACCCTTGACAACTGCGAGCTCATTTTCAATACATCCCATCCATTTTACCCAAGGTTCCTGGAGATCGGACCGGGGGGCGGCCTCATTGTCAGGAACGGTTCGATGATAACGGCCGATTCACGTAGCTACAGCATATCAGCTGATACCGGTTCCTCGGTCACCATAGATTCTTCCGTGATCGAGAACTGCGGCTTACCGTCGCAATCGATTCATAGCAAAGGGATATTCACCCGGTCGAACACATTCAAGCTCATCGATAGCGAGATCAGGGATTGTGAGGGTGGTATCCTCTCGGATGGAGCTCGGGTCACCATCTACAACTCCAACGTAACAAGGATGAGCGAGTTCAGCCTGATAGCACTGAACGGTACGGTCCTCAATGCGACCCTCATGAGGGCCTATCAGTCCCCCGGGAAGGGTATACTTTCCGAAGGGTCCTTCCTCATGATCGAAAGGTCCACATTCACCGAACTTGAACTATCCCTCGACACTCTGAATTCCTCTGTCGATGTTCGTAACTCCACGCTCTCCGGTTTCGGACCTTACTGCTGTCGGTTCAATTCGACCACAGGTACGATCCAGGATTCAGCTCCTTTTCCGATGGGGGGTGATCGTCTTTTCATTTCCAGACCGGCCGGCGCAAGCTCCAGGTTGCTTCTGTTGAACAGTACTTTCATGGGTGTGACCAATGCAGACCCTCACGGGGATGTAAAAGAAGGATATCGGTTCGATGTCAAGGTAATGACGAACAAACTCATGCCAGCAGAGAAATGCGATGTCGAGATAAAGGATGTCACCGGGAAAATGGTCTTTCAAGGCCTGACAGGGCCGGAGGGGTGCATCAATGATATCCCGGTCGCCACCAGAGTATACAATGTTTCCGGCGGTTTCCCTCTCTCACCCCACAATATATCGGTCATGTACGAGGGGGCAACGAGGTACGGTACGGTGGACGTTTCCAGTTATCATTTCATCCTTTTTTCGGTCATCAGGTCCCACCCGGAGGTGATCGTTGAATACCCCCGCGACGATCAATGGATCAATGTCGGGAGCTTCGATATTGTCGGGGAAGTGAACGACCCAAGACCTGTAACGGACATCTGGATGTCCCTCGATGGTAGTCAAGAGTTCCAGGTGCCCCGCTCCACCCCGTTCGCTATCCCACTCGTGCTTCCGGACGGTCCTCATACTGTTCGTATAGTGGCAAAGAACGATGACGGGCTCTATGGCAACAGGTCTGTATCATTCGGGGTGGACACAATCGCCCCGGAGATCATTGTGAACTCACCTTCCTCCCCATACTTCACCAATCGTTCCAATGTATGGATACTCGGGAGCTGCTCGGAGGATGCTGACCTTTTCATTGCCGGAGAGAAGGTCCCGCATAAGGAAGGGTCCTTTACAACAATGGTCCTCCTGTCCGAGGGTAGGAACGATATACTTATAAGAGCTCTGGACAGAGCGGGTAATACCGCATCCGAAACGCTTATTGTCAACTATGATCCAGATCCTCCGTACATCCTGGTGTTCTCTCCCCCGAACGGAACCAGGACGAACATAAGGGAGATCATGCTGAGAGGAGTCACGGACCCAGACACCCAGCACCTGTGGGTGAACGGTCATGAGATCGAGCTGGTCAACGGAGAGTTCGAGGTCCTTGTATCCGGTCTATCCGAAGGTATCAACCATATTAAGATCCAGGCCCAGGACCTGACGGGATCGATAGGCACCAGGGATCTGGTGGTGATAGTGGATACCCAACCCCCTTCTCTTATCATAACCGAAGCCCCATCGCTAACCGATCGGTCCAGCGTGATCATCAAAGGGAGGACGGACCCGGGGGCCATTGTGATGGTGAACGGGAAATTGGCAGAGGTCAAGGAAGGTCTGTTCACATCTCTGGTAGAACTCCTTGATGGTAGCAACAACATCACCATATCAGCGAGCGATGATCTCGGTAACAGGAGATCGGTGTACCGGTATATCACATTGGATACGGTGGCCCCGATGTTCGGAACGATCACGCCGTCGAACGGATCGGAGTTGACAAATCCCATAATCGAAATAAAAGGGAGCGCGTTCGATGAGATGGGGATACGTTCGATCAGGGCGAAGATCAATGACGGGATCTACGTTGAGATCTCACGAGAGGAGGAATTCTCGTGGATAACCAGTCTGGTAAATGGCCCGAACGTGATCGATATGGAGGCAGAGGACAGGGCGGGGAATACGGCCTTCCTCCAGCTTTCCTACACCTACAGGTCAAAGGTCGATGATGAAGATCATCAAGCTCCGACCATCGTGGTGACCTCTCCCCTGTCGAACACCACTTTGATCACGGGCAGGTTCACGATCGAAGGCTGGGCAATGGACAACAGAGAACTTGCAGGTGTCCATGTCCGGATCAATGGCGGCGAATGGATGGAGGTCAACGGGTCGAACAACTGGAACATCGAGGTGGAATTCCCTGTGGGCAAGATATATCTCATAGAGGCAAGGGCTATGGACGCATCCGACAACGAGGATATCTTCCGGGTATGGGTGACCGTTATAGTCGATCGGTCCGGAGATGATGACGAGAAGGGGAGTGTATCCTCCGGTACCATGATCATTTTTATCGCTGGGATAATGATCCTCCTCATTGCGATCGTGTTCGGGTATCTGCTCATGTTAAGGAATCAGAACCTTAGACAGCAGCTTGAAAAGACCAGGGAGGAGAACAGCCAACGGAAGTTGAAGGTGGCAAGAAGATCTGCTCCGGGAGGTCGTCAGGGAAGGAACGGACCCATATCCAATGATCTGAAGCAGAAACCTTCTCCACTCTCCGATAGCCCTTCGTGTTCCGGAATGGATGATCGAAGAGATGGGAGGGCTCGTGGTAAGATATAGGCTGTGATCCCTGTTCACAGTGCAAATAAATACACGAGCGACCATTCGGCCAACGCTGGCGGTGATCCTGATGGATAATGACCATACAAGTATCGCGGACGTGAAACTGCCCGGGAACCAGGGCAAGGAAGTGAGATTGAGGGGATGGATATACCGGACCAGAGGGAGCAATAGGATGCTCTTCATCGTCCTTCGGGATTCCACGGACATTATCCAATGTGTCGGTTCCAGGGACGATCTGGGAGAGGTTGTTTTCGATACTGCAAGGGCGCTGAACATCGAATCCTCGATCTCCGTACACGGGAAACTCAACCAGGATAGCAGGGCACCGGGGGGATATGAGCTTCATCTCTCAGCGGTGGAACCGGTCTCCCCCGCGGAAAGGTTCCCCATTACCAAGGACCAATCGGAGGAGTTCCTGCGCGATAACAGACATCTTTGGCTCAGGTCAAGGAAGATGAACGCGGTCCTGAAGGTCAGGTCAACGGTCACGGGGGCCATCCACGATTTCTTCAGGTCCCGAGGCTATTACGAATTCACACCCCCGATCCTCACTCCCAATGCCGCAGAGGGTGGCTCCACCCTTTTCGAGGTCAAATACTATGATCGCAAGATCTACATGACCCAGACATGGCAACTTTATGCGGAGGCCGCGATATTCTCGCTTGAGAGGATCTACGATGTTTCGCCAACGTTCAGAGCCGAGAAGTCCAAGACGTCACGGCATCTCAGCGAGTTCTGGATGGCGGAGATGGAGGCCGCATGGATGGGTTATCGTGAGGCCATCGAGGTCGCCAATCAGGAGATCAAGTTCATCATCGCCAGAGTGCTTGAGAGGAACAGGAGCGAACTGGAGATCCTCGAGGCCGATGCCTCAAGGCTCGAGCCTCTGCTTAGCAGGGAATGGCCAGTTATCACTTATACGGAAGCCCTGGAGATACTGAAGGAGAAAAAAATGGAGGTGACATGGGGCAAGGACCTGAGGACCATAGAGGAAGAGGCCTTGATGGAGAACTTCGATACCCCGGTCACTGTTATACAGTATCCGAAGGAGGCCATGGCATTCTACAAGCCGGTGGAGGAGAATGCGAACGCCCCTGGGCCGGTCGCAAAATGCTTCGATATGCTGGCACCAGAGGGTTACGGTGAGATCATCGGGGGATCCGAAAGGGACACCGACATCTCCTCGATCTCGAAAGCGCTCGAGAAGGAGGGAGAGAAGGTGGAGAACTACGACTGGTATCTCGATCTCAGGAGATACGGGTCAGTCCAGCATTCCGGTTATGGTGTCGGTGTGGAAAGACTGATCGCATGGATATGCAAGCTCGAGAATATCAAAGATGCCATACCTTTCCCCAGGACACTTACGAGGGTGACCCCGTGAAACCAAATGTTTTACCTTCTAGCGGTAATAAATAAAAGGATGAAAAGGTTATTGGGGGATGAAAGGTTTTTTTTAGCCTGGGGCGTACCGATATGAGATATTCCCGATCTGTTCTCTCGATAGTTGTCCTCCTCTCCCTCATTACCTCCTCTTTCCTTGTAATG
This sequence comes from Thermoplasmatota archaeon, assembly GCA_016928095.1. Classification (GTDB taxonomy): domain Archaea; phylum Thermoplasmatota; class Penumbrarchaeia; order Penumbrarchaeales; family Penumbrarchaeaceae; genus JAFGLL01. Next base: position 23,947 of record JAFGLL010000012.1, on the reverse strand, counting down.
GGAACCAGTTTCCAATACGCTGCTTCCGGTCAGGACCTCTCGACGGATCCCGATGATCCGTCCCCTCCATCCCGACTGATCGTTAAGGAAAAGGAGAACAACGGAGCCTGGACATCCGCAAACCAGATACCCGGGACCTCAAATTCAAGATACGAGCTCCATGGCAACATCTCGGGTCCTTCCGATTTTGATTATTTCAAGATAAACCTCATCGGTGGGGGCGGGCCGGTGGATATGTTCACGATATCACCTAACTGGTTCAAAATGACGAGCGGAACCGATTTTGTGGTGGTTTGGATCTCAGCTTTCTATCCGGATACGAACAGCGAGAACATCATACTGGTCAATTTCTATGATGAAGACCAATCATACATTTTCTGGAGGGATATGTCCTTTTATGCCTCATATTCGGGAATGTACGGATTCAAGTTCGAACCATATAATTATACCACAGGGACCAACGGCATCAAGGGGAACATGGAATATAATTTCACGATCAGCATATCGTCCCAGAACCCAAGGGATAATACAAACGATGAGGGTAGTTCGCAACAGCTATCGGCCGGAACTGGTACGATAAGCACGGATGTTTATGTGGCCAGAGATATGATGGATTGGTATAAGATATCAGCTCCGGATCCACTTCATCCAACAAGATTGGACCTCCAGGTTTCCTTGAACAGTCCAAATCCCGACCAAACTTTGCAGGGGATCTATTACGGTGTTGAATTGGACGTTTTCATCAAATACAACACCCGGTCCAATCCTGGATCGTTCCAGACGGAACTTCATCGAATATCCGTTGGAAAGGTCTTTCAAGATATCGTTGGTTGCGCCCCTTCCCCCAAGAAGATATCTCTGGAGAAGAACTGCACGGAGATGTATATTGGAATAGTGATAAGGTCCTATGGTATAAATCCAAGCAGCCCGGCAGGTAGGAGCTACCTGCTAATGACAGAGGGAATGACCAGCTATGCAATGAATTACGATATCAGTGCCAATATACCGAACAAGAGACCTCAGCTTATGGATGCCGCGGTGGACAGGACCATAGGAAAGTCCTCGGATATCTTCGGTTTCTCGGTGATCTACAGGGATATCCAGAACGAGAGTGCAAGGTTCGTTGAGCTCTGGAAGAACGGTGCCCCCTTCAAGATGCTCGCACCCGACGCCGAAAGCGGTGAGAACTATGTAACTGGTGTGAGATACGAGACCGAGGTCCTCGGATCGCAGATAGGATCCGATGGCGACTATCATTTCAATATATCGGCATCAGATGGAAAGGACATCGCACTGGACCTTTTGAGCGGTATCGGTATTTTCAATGTCAGGATAGACAACAACCTTCCCCCGCAGTCGAACTTCGGAGAACGCTTTGCAGTCAGGACCACGGAGGATTCCGCTCCTGTCTGGATAGTTCTGGACAATGTGTTCACAGATCCGGATATGGACCCCCTCCTCACATACTCGATGCTCCATGGGGATGGGATATACAAGGGTTATCAATATACGTTGGAAGGGGAGGGTTTCGAAGCCGAGCTTATCAATAACGGGACAGAGCTGGCCCCCGAATGGAGGCTGGTTGTGGAACCCGCCGAGAACGTGAACGGTCAGATAGAGGTGGTCGTCAATGCAACGGACAATGCCGTGTTCTCGCGTTCGGCGGAGGTGACCTTCGTACTTGACATCAGGCCAGTGAACGACCCCCCCGTCATCAAGAGGGTGGGTTCGGTGGATACGACCAAGTTCAAGACCGCCGAGTTCTACAACCTGGAGCAGGGAGAGATGGAGGAGCTGTCCATTATAGCGGAGGACATCGATGGCGGCGACATACTGAAGTTCACATGGAACATCGGTGAGGTATTGTCATCCGCCCGGAGAGGGAAGGATTATGACTGGAACCAGTCCAAGGGCGATATATGGTTCACGACCACCGATGGGGATGTTCCCGGATTCGATACGATCGTCACTGTCTCCGATGGAAAGGGAGGTTCGGATTCGGTCCTGGTAACCTTCGAGATAGAGAATATCAACGATCCGCCGACCATCAAGGTACCTGCGTTCAAGTCCACGATCGAGGGCGAATACCTCTATATCAATCCGACCTACGGTGATCCGGACATTGATTCGGGGGATATCATCAGTTTCACATATTCCATGGGAGAGCTTGAAAGGGTCACCCCTTCCACCGCTATCGATTTCTCCCAGACCACCGGTCGTCTGGTCCTTAAGGCCGTTTCCGACGAGATGAACGGGGAATGGGAGGTCAATATCACGGTGGTGGACCTTTATGGCTTGGCCGATTGGGGGATATGCCGGATCATCATAGACAATGTCAACGACCCGCCTGTGGCTTACCCTATCAACTATGAACAATTCGATGAGGATCTGACGGTAATTTTCCACACACTTGCAGTCCAGGATGAGGATAAGGATGATATCCACACATACATCTGGGATTTCGGGGATGGGAGCGATGGGGAAGAGGGCGAGAACATAAGGGATGTGACCCACACATTCCCGGGTGCTGGTGCGTATACCGTGACCTTGACCGTTTTCGATGGTGAATCACACTCGGAGGTCAAGGAGGTGATAGTGACCGTCACTGCCCCTCCGATCGATCCCGATCCCGACGTGGATGGTATGACCACGGAATGGGAAACGAAGTTCGGGCTGGACCCCCACGATCCGTCAGACGCCGAGATGGACTACGATGGGGATGGATTGACCAACCTCCAGGAGTTCGAGTATTATCAAGAGAAGGAGGTTTTCATCAACCCGTGGAATCCGGACACTGACGGTGACGGGTATGATGATGGAGAGGAGGTCAGGAAGAACTATGATCCGACGGATGCCGACCATTACCCCGAGGATCCCAATAAGGATATTTCGTTCCTCCTGTGGTTAGGAGTGGTCGTGGTGATATCATTGATGGTCCTGGCTGCTGTGACTTTCATGGTATTGAAGCTCAGGAACAGGCCAAAAGCATATGCCGTTCCGATGGTTCCCCCGGTCCAGACATATTCTGAGATCACGGATGGGGGCTATTATGAACAGATACCAGCAGCTTCCTTTCAGCAGCTTCCGCCCGGACCTGGTGACCAGATATCTTTACCGACAGCTCAATGGCCGACGGAGGAGCAGAACCAATATTGGCAGTCCGATCCAGAGTATCTTCCGGAAGGACCACATGAAGAAGGTGCCCTGACATCACAACCGGCGGGAGATCATATCGAAGGTCCGGGTCAGGACCGGATGCCTGACCAAGATGTACCCTCCGGTGTACTTGACAGCTCGGTTCCTGATCAGGATTTTTCAGTGGAATCTCCGAAAGAGATACCCTTTGACATGGAACCTTCCGAACCCATGCAGGACCCTGAAGGAAACAAACTGCCGGGACCGGACCTTCAGGAACCATCGGTCGAAGGCGGTTCTCTTGTAAAGAAGTTGGAAGATGAAGAGCTCCCGTCTCCTCCAGACATCCCTCAGATATGACATCCATATGGTCAGCCCTATTGTTCATGTGGGGATTATAGTTAAATATCTGAAAAGACGACTCCGACATGTGAGAATGGAGGACCTGAAACTCCTTCAAATGAAGGGGGTTCGGGTATGTCCAGGGTCCAAAAGGTTTAATAAAGAAATGGGCATTCAACGGGTGACACCGGGCCAACCCATTTCAGCATGGAGGCGAATAAATGGCATCGAGCAATTTCTTTGAAAGGTTGGATATTGTGAAGGCTGTAATTATTTTCGTAATTCTGGTCAACGCCACTGTATGGGGGCTTGTTGCGATATATTTCCTGACCGGAAAGGAAGTAAGCAGTCTGGAGGATGATTCCCCCTGGAAGGATGTTATACCTACGGAGGGCGGAGTACCGAAATCTGACTCGGATACCAGGCTTATCAACAACGAATATATCAACTGGCCTGACAAGCTGTCCGATATTGAGGAGAATTACATTTACGGTACTGATTGGAGGCAGCCCGATTCCGATCATGATGGTATCGAGGATGGCTGGGAGGCACTGTACAGCAGGCCAAATCCCATCACCGAGAGATTGACCATCGATCCGAACGAAAAGGATTGGGACGGCAATCCAGATGGTGATGGCTTCGATCTGAACAACAACGGAGTCATCGACAAACAGGAAGAGCTCTTCAACCTCAGGGAATATGTCGGAGGTGTCGAGTTCAACTGGACAACGAACACCTTCGAGAAGGGCGACCCGACCTTCGGTGAGCTCGATCCCGAGGTGGACTGGCAGGAGATCGGGATGAAGGGTGGTTTCCACCTGTATGATAACCCGGACGACGGGATAGTGGGTGACCCGACGAACATAGATAACGATAATTTCGATGATTACCTGAGTTACAATCCTTATATTCCCTCGATCTACAAACCGGTAACAACGAACCCCTCCCTTTGGGACACTGACCTGGACGGTATCGATGACGGTTGGGAGACCAATTATGCGAGGGAGCTCAAGAACATGTTCTTCGACCAGGGAGAGACCATAGTTTACGAGGGTTCCATAAACCAGTATCAGGAGGCCACTGTTGTAGCCCAGAAGCAGTTACTGCAGGTAACCTCGTCTCAATCCGTACCATGGGACACCACAATGATAGATCCCCTCAACCCCAGCGACGCAAAGTATGATCTTGACATCCGTTACGGTGTGTCCATCACAGCGGGTCAGAGGACCTCTGTCATGATATACACCAAGGATGATCTGACCAATCTCCAGGAGTACCAGAACCACACGAGCCCGCTCCTGTGGGATACGGATGGGGATTCCCATTTCAACGCACTCAAGGGTGTCCTGTATCTTCTGAACGATTTCATAGAACTGAGCGTCAACTATACCGAATCATCCGTTGACTGGAACGGTGACGGGATCATCGATTACAAGACATGTCCTTACAAATCGGACAGCGATGGGGACGGAATGTGGGACGGATGGGAACTCGAGACCGGTCTGAACCCGTTGAATTCCACTGACAGGTTCAAGGACCTGGACAATGACGGGTTGCCCAACTATCTCGAGAATGCATTCCCCAACAAGGAGAACCTATGGTTCCAGACGGACCCAAAGAACCCCGATACTGACGGAGACGGTATGCTGGATGGTTGGGAAGCTTACAATGCCAAGATTATATCCCAGACCCCTGCAACAAGTACCAGAGATGATCTGGAGGACAAGATCGCCGACACGTACCGCACCGTCTTCACGGTGACCCCCATGATCCCCGATTCGGAGGAAGATAACGATGGGTGGTGGAACATAACTGACAGTGGAGATGTCATCTACACAAGGATACCGGACGGCATGACCAATCTGGAAGAGTTCCAGGGAACACCCATGTACAGGGTCTCCACCAACCCAAATGAACCGGATTCCGATTTCGACGGATTGATGGACGGTGAGGAGCTGAAGCAGGGTTTCTACGGAGAGCTGATAGGTGATAACTATTTCACCGACCCCGAGTTTGCAGCCAAATATTTCACGAACGCCACCATGGCCGATTCGGACAATGACTTCGGGGGGTCGGATGAGATAAAACAGGTCGGGAACGTATCCCGTACGCTCAATGACTGGGAAGAGACGAGAGGAAGGACGAGTGTTAAGATCACTTATTCGAACGGGTTCGACGATGATGGAGATGGCTGGATAGACGAGGAGGGGGGAGAATACCTTCTCTTCAGCCCGACCAACGCTACCAACCCCGATACGGACCTTGACGGTTGGATGGATGTTGACGAACTTTTCGGCATAGACTCAAGATTGCTCTGGGACCAGTCGAAGTACGGTGTCGTGAGGACCGATCCGAACAAGAAGGATACTGACAACGACCAGATGTCGGATTACGATGAACTGAAATGGATCCCCAATTACAGGGAATGGATAACCGATCCAAATGATCCCGATACAGACAACGATGGGATGGAGGACGGTCTGGAGAATACCGTGGACTTCTTCCCTCTGATAGACTGGGAGAAGAACGATAATCACGATGCCAACGATGACGGTGATTATTCCGATACCGAGCTTGGAGACATCTGGTCCACCGATGATCGTACCAATCCCACAAAGATAGATACGGACGGAGACAGGCTCCCGGACGGTTGGGAATACAGGTTCGGCAAGGTGGTCAAGAGCGATAAGACCAAGTCCATGATCTTGTGGTATGACCGTATCTACAGGACCAACTACTGGCAGGACCTTCCTGTTGGTGGATCCTTCTGGATGGTCAATCCACTTATAGCCGCGGATGTTTTCGACGATCCGGATAACGATGGTCTCACGAACTGGCAGGAATATCAGAACGGAACCCATCCATTGATGTGGGACACGGATGGTGATGGGATGCCTGACGGTTGGGAGCTCCAGGACGAGAACAGAGGATCACCACTATATAATCCTGAAAAAAGGAAACATGCATGGATACTGGACCCCTTGAACGGAGAAGATTGGTGTCTGGACGCCGATCATGATGGTTTCGTTTATGCCATATGGACCCCGCTGAACTCCCAGAAATCCGAGTTCGAGCTGGTGAACTATTATTTCCCGTGGATCAACCTTTACGAATACCAGTATGGTCTGGACCCTGATCATGACGGGATAAACGAGATCACAACCTCACCGGCACCGAGGATCCCGGAAAACGGTGTCGAGGGTGGAAAGGATTCTGATAGCGATGGCATGCCAGACGGCTGGGAGGTCTGGGTGACGGATTATATCGGAAACGCTTCCTCGCCGAACTCCTTCGAGGACAATGATTCTCTTCCCAAGGGATGGGAGGAGCTGTTCAATGGATCCATGTGGAACAGACCTGAATGTTTCATCTATGAAGAGAACAACGCTACCTGGGACCCATGGGCGAACTCGCAGACCGTTGGGAGAAAGGTGTTCCAACCTGCAGGTATAGCCACAAACAAGGATTACTTCCAGGGTAGGCTCTATTCCGATCGGAGGGATACCGATATGGATGGTGTTTATGACCGTGAAGAGGATGACGACTCCGATGGAAAGAACAATTTCGCGGAGTATCGCGGTCATACGGATGCCACAGATAAGGATTCCTTCCCCGGAAGGGCAAATATACCGAATGTGAAGACCGGCCCGTCGAGAGAGGCACCTGAACAGGGACCTCAGCCTCGGATGACCCTTACAATAGCAGACACCATCCAGGATATCGACACCACCATAGACCAGATCAACCTTGTTCTCGAGAGGATCGGGCTCCAGAAGCTCTCCCGAGAGGATATTGTCATCTTCCATGTTGGAAAGGAAGAATGAGGTATTCCCGGTTCGGAGCACAGGGAGGGGGACCGCCCCTCCCTTTTTTATTGTACATTTTAGGTGGATAGGTTGGAGATTAGCAAAAAATGAAGGTATAATGGTATTTTATTGGTTCATATTACTGTTTGGAGCTTATCCTTCGTCAGGATATTTATATGACATATGCAATTCAAGTATCAATGTTCGCGGAAGTATTGAATATATTCTTCTGGTTCGCGGCCCTCGTCCTGATAAGCTATCTCCTGGATATGTTGTGGGCTTACTCGCTCTGGAGATGGGTGTACATCATCTTTGCCGCTCCGGGAATAGTGGTACACGAACTCAGTCATTACCTGGCCTGCAAGATAACCTTCACCGAGGTAATTAGGGTGAAGCTGATATCAAAGAGCGGAGGTTCCGTGACCCATGGTCCGCCCAAAGGGGGGGTGTTCGGACAGGTGTTAATTTCGATGGCCCCTTTTATCGGTATCCCCGTGGTGCTTATACTCTTTGCAATACTTTTTGATGCTGTGTCTTTCTTCAACTGCGACCTGAGGATGACCCCTGACCTTTCAGGTAACATGGGCCAGATGATCATCGGGACCTTGAGCTCGGCCTGGGACCTCATCCATATAAATCTCTGGGACAATGGTTCCCCATGGTTCCTGCTCTATCTGTATCTGGCAGCGTCCTTGACGGCATCCCTTGCACCATCGAAACAGGACTTCATCAATGCATTTGTCGGTCTCATCGTCATAATACTGATATTAGGCGGTTGGGCTTTGGTCCTGGACCTGGTGCTTGAGAGCTGGGAAGCACCGGTCGCCACCTTCCTGGTGGACCTGTTCAGCTGGGTGGTAGCGGTTGGACTTGTAATGTCGATCTTCGGCCTCCTCATCGGTCTCCCCTTCCTGTTGATCAAGAAGGTCTATCAATGGCAGAAGGCCTATGAAAAACAAAGAAAGAAAGAGAAGAAAAAGGAAAAGGTAAGAAGGAAAAAACAGAAGGAAGATGAGAAGAAGGACAGGGATCGGGAGCGGAGGGATGAGAAGAAGAGGGCCAATGAGATCGAGAAACAGAGGAAAAAGATCGAAATGTCGGAAAGGGAGATGGAGGACGATACCATTTCCACGAATCCCGAGGATGATATCTGAGGTCATTCTTTTTTGTATCTGTCCATCAGTTCCAAAACCTTTGATGGAACATCAATTATCGGCACCCTTATCTGCTCCGCGGTATCACGAGAACGGATGGTTGCCGCATGGTCCTCTTTGCTCTCGTAGTCTATGGTTATGGAAAATGGGGTCCCTATCTCGTCCATTCTGGCGTATCTCCGACCTATGGACCCGGAATGGTCATAGTATGTGATGAGCCCTATCTTCTTCAGGTCGGATAGTAGGGTTTTTGCGATCTCGGGGAGACCATCCCTGTTCATCAGCGGGAACACACCACATTTGATGGGAGATATTCTGGGATCGAAACGAAGGACCCTGTAGGGCCCCATCTCTTCCTCGTCAGATCCTTTCAGAGGGCTCTTTTCCATTTCTGTGTATGCATGTTCTATCACGGCCGCCATCAGCCTGTCTATGCCAAAGGAAGGTTCCACGACATGCGGGGTATACTTCTCGATAGATACCTTTTCCTCGACCTCCGAGATAATGACCGCTTCTGTCGGGACCTTATGAACACTCCCATCTGGCAGTTCGACGATCACGGGCTCACCTTTATCCTTGATGCTTCTGATCCCGGAAGCGTCCATACAAATCAATTCCCGAGCGATCTTCCCCGCATTTCCGCGGAAGATCGGCCCCAGCACCTTCAGGTCCGCCTCTATCCTGGTGACACTTCTTTGGACCGGTTCGGAGAGCAGCCTCTTGGCTGTCATTTCCTCTCCGGAACCCGTTGAATGCTGGTTCAGGTCGTATGCGGACCTGTCGGCGATACCGACCATTTCGATCCAACCGCTGGATAGTTCGACCTCAAGGTCCCAGCAGTCCCTGGCATAATGGGCCATCTCCGATGCAAGGTGCTGACGAAACCTCATATGCTCTATCGGGATGCCGATCTCGCAGGCGAACGATCGTGTCAATCCCATATGATAAGCAAGGACCTCGGAGCAGATCAACCCCCTCTCGACGGCATCTCCCAGGGTCATCTCCTTCGTGGATGATGGGTCGTTATTGGGTATCAGTCGGACATTGGAATCTTTGAACCTCTCGAAAGGAGGAAAATCGGGAACTTCGGGATCGAAGAAGAACTCCCCCTCTGCCATATGGAACTCACGGAGCCTGAGGATCCCCTGGCGTGGGGAGATCTCGTTGCGGAACCCCTTGCCTATCTGGGCGACCCCGAACGGCATCCTTTCCCTGTTCATTCGGTAGAGAAGGGAAAAGTCCATGAATATGGACTGCGCGGTCTCCGGTCGAAGATAGGCCGTTTTTTCCCCGCCGGGACCGATACTGGTCCTGAACATAAGGTTGAACTCCTCCAGTGGTCCGAGTTCGCTTCCGCATGATGGACATTTAATCCCGTTCTCCCTCAATGCGGTTTCAAGTTCCTGTGGGGAAAATAAATCTGGAGCATCCACATAACCCTCCAGCAGATGGTCAGCCCTGAAAGGTGTGTGGCAATCAATGCATCGTGTTAGCTGGTCCGAGAATTTCTCAAGGTGTCCCGAGGACCGGAATGCGATCTCCGGGGTTATCGAAGGACAGTCCACAAGAAGGTAGTCCTCAGATACTATGAAGATATCCTTCCAGACCTTCTCGATGTTCTCCCTGAGCAGGGACCCCATCGGTCCAAGGTCATAGAATCCTGCGATCCCGCCATATATCTCGTATGATGGCCAGAAGAAACCTCTTCTCTTCAGTAACGAATAGAGACCGTCCGTCAATGCGGGATCTTTTCCCAATTCGAAGGAGGGCATGCCAAACCTCTCATCGTGACCTTACTGGGCAGCCATAGCCTGCTGTACGTCATCCTTCATTTTCTGAAGCGCTTTCTTCCTTTTATCATGGAAACAGCCGTCACAACCAATATCCTTCTTGTCCCTGCATTTGTTGCAGGTCCTGTTCTCCTCATCGATGAGCTGGTTGACCCTGCTTTTTTCCGCTTTCAGGCTTTCCTTGCTGCGCTTCACCATTGGTACACCACACACTGGAAGGTTGCTTCCCATTAATAATCTTTAGGTGAGGTACCAACAAGCTCATCTATATCGATCCCGAGCGCGTCCTCGAGTTCTTTGTGGAGTTCCATCATCCGGTCAGCTCCAGCATCGGCGCCCTTCTCCCTCAACTTCTCAACGGCTTCCTTCAACGTCCTGCGTCCCCGGTTCCCTACAAGGTTGTCAGCATGGCAAACTATCTTTTCCATGAGGGTGGAGGGGATATGGTCCTCCGGCGGGAGCCCGAGTGCAGTTGCTTCGGTCGCGGTCACTCCCGCACCCAGATGATCATGTATCATCCCGATCAGACGCTCGTCGAGCCCGAGCCTTCGGGCAATTATGACCCCATGGGTGATATGTGATATCGAATGTGTCTGGGACCTTCCGATATCATGGAGGAGAAGACCCGCCTCCAATAGACCGGGATCGATATCCAGATCCCTTTCAGGGTGTAGCTTCCTGGATCGGTCCAACATCTGAATGCCAAGGTCGCGGACCGCTTTTACATGTATTATCACCGGTCTCGAGCATCCCACCTCCTTCAACAGCTCCAGACACATTTTTGGGTCCGGGACAGGGGGCCATTCTTGGGAGACGGGGTCTCTTGAGCCGGTGAGGTTGTTTCCGTTGGTGACCACGGTCTTTCCTCTCCTGTTTGGTTCTATAAGAAGCTCCCCCCCTGGCATTTTCATGTCGAGTTCCCTCCCACCGAGCATCCTGTCAAGGAAAAGGGCCAGGGCAGAGACCTCGGAATGTGGTTGGTTCCCCACACTGACATTGAAATGTGCAAGATCGTATACCTCCCTCGGCACCTTCTCGGCACCAACCACCACAAGGATCTTTTCTCGTGGGCATATATTCTTCACTGCCTCGTCAAGAGGCATACCGTACATGGTCAGATGAACGATCGTCCCCATCCAGTGCCCCATGATACCCCTCATCGAGACACCGGAGCGTATGAAGAAATCCCCTCCGAACTGCCTTTTCACTTTGTCAATGGTATCCTCCATGACGGGGTCCCTGGTATCGATATGTATCCCTCGAGCCCCGAATGCTCTTGCTACAAGTGAAACATGTGTGGTGATGCGTTTATCCCTGTCGGGTCTGTGGCCGATCCTCAGGACCTCTATATGTGGGAAACACGGAACTTCTTCCGTATCCATCCCTCAATCCTCCGACACTATCCTCTCGATCCTGTGACCCTTGTAGGCAAGTCTTCCCGATCTCTTGACAAGGCTCTTTAGCATGGTTGGAGTAAGTTCGAGGTCCTTGACGAACTCCCCTGAAAAGGTCCCCTCCGAACCAACCTTGTCATAGACCATCTTCTCTTTCCTCATGAACTCCTCTTCGTCCATGGCAGTGATGTAGAGGACATCCGATATCTCCGTGATCTCTGCAGAGGTATTGATGTGTACCGAGACATAGTAGGTGTGGTAGATCTTCTCCTTGTTGAACTGGGAGTCGATCTGCCAGGAGGTTTCCACCAGCTTCATTTTCTCGAAGAACAGGAGGGCCTCGACCCCGGTCTGACCGTATCTCTCCTCCACTGACTTCATGGTCACCCAGCCATTGACACATTCCTGGAATATGTCCTTCTTGGTGGGTGAATCCATTGCCCGTAGCAGAGCAACAAGGTCTGTCGGTTCGTTAATTACTTTTATACGCTTCATTGAGGACTGTAGGTTATCCATTGTTCGATTATAAATCATTTACTCTGGAAAAAATCCTGGTAAAATGACCATATTCACAATATTTCTTGTAATGGAAACCAAAAACTCCGAAAATACCTGTAATTCAGTGGACACATGGCAAACCTTTTTATACGAATTCCTTCATCAACTCGGTGAAAAGGGTTATCCAGGTGTAATGGATAGGACCTCACATCACAATATTACGATCACTCAAGGTGCATCCCAAGATCGGGATAGGATTTGGTGGAAGGATCGGCCGAGATGCTTATGCGACCTCGTCCTGGGCCCAGATTGCGTTGTGTTTGGAAAACCCTTTCAGGAAAGCGAAGTTGAACGCATATGAAACAAGAAGGTGAAAGAATGAACCTTGATCCAGCTACAACAAAATACCTTATCGAAGCGAAGCTCGTTGCAGATGGTGTGGTTGAGAAACCAGACGTCGTTGGAGCGATCTTCGGACAGACCGAGGGACTGCTCGGGGATGAATTGGACCTTCGCGACCTCCAGAAGACTGGCAGAATGGGGAGGATAGAGGTTGATATTACCTCCAAGAAGGGAAAGTCAGAGGGAACCGTATTGATCCCATCCAGCCTAGATCAGGTGGAGACCGCCATACTTGCTGCCGCTCTTGAGACCATCGATAGGATCGGTCCTTGCAGGGCAAGGATCAATGCTGTGAAGATAGAGGATGTGAGGATCCAGAAGAAGCAGAAGATCGTGGAGAGAGCGAAGGAACTGCTGAGTGAACTCATGGAACAGGGGAAGACGGCTGGTCTGGACCTTACAGACACCGTACGCCAGGCTGTTCAGATAGACGAGGTTGCCCTCTTCGGGGAGGATAAATGTCCTGCAGGACCCAATATCGAGACCTCCGATGCCGTGATAGTCGTGGAAGGCAGATCAGATGTGATAAACCTTCTGAAATACGGGATCAAGAACGCCATCGCAGTGGGCGGAACGAACATACCGACAACGGTCCAGAAGCTCAGCAACGAGAAGGTCGTTACAGCATTCGTCGACGGGGACCGGGGCGGAGAGCTGATCCTCAAGGAGCTGTTCCAGGTGGCAGAAATAGACTTCGTCGCAAGGGCACCAAAATCACTCGAGGTGGAGGAGCTCACTCAGAAGCAGATAATCAAATCCCTGAGGAACAAGATGCCCATAGAGCAGTACCTTGAGATGAACGATCTGATGGACGAATTCCCCAGGAAGGAGACGAACGGGAAGAGGTTCGAGGATAGAAAGGATATACAGAATCGGAACAAGCAGGAGAAGAGGGAACCCACGATCGTGAAGCCTCAACCCCAGCCGCGAGAGGCACCCAAGGAAATACCGCCGGAGCCTGCTCCCCAGCAGCCCCCAATCAAACCCAAGAAGGAGGTCGATCAGGTACCGGTGGAGATAACAAGATACAGGGATATCCTGAAGACCCTCTCCGGGACCTTGAAGGCGATGTTGATGAACGATAACGGTGAGGTCGTGCAGGAGATAGCCGTAAGGCAGCTTGCCGACACATTGAAATCCCCATCCGCGGGAATCCATGCCGTCGTTTTCGACGGAATAATCTCCCAGAGACTGCTTGATATCGCATCCGAGCAGAAGATCAGATACCTGGTCGGATCGAAGAAGGGAAACCTTACAAAGGAGCCCGAGGGAGTGCTCGTCCTCTCCAAGGACGATCTCAACCAGTGAGACCAAGGCCCATTTGTAAATAAAATGGAACACTTACATGAAAGACCGGTGAAAGGATGACACCCAGAGGCCATTCGAAAGAAAAAAGGGTTCTGAACAGACCCGCAAGTACGGGGGGTAATGCTCCCGGGAGATCGTTTCAGGAAATTGAGGACACCTCCCAGGTGATGATACCTCCGGATCCCCTTGAGAGGGTGATCGGGCAGGAAGAAGCAATAAGACTAGCAAAGGTGGCAGCGAAGCAGAGAAGGCATCTACTTCTGGTAGGTCCGCCAGGAACCGGAAAGTCAATGATCGCCCAGGCCATGGCGGCTCATCTACCGAGACCCCGAACCCAGGTATACGTTGTCTCGAACCCGGAGTACCCCGAAAGACCATTTATCCAAAAAAGGACCGCAGAGGAGGTGGAGGGAGATGAGAAAGCCTCCATGATATCAAGGGAAAAGCTGATATCACCAGTGGAAGCGCCAGTCGATGTGGCGGAATCACTGGGGTTCAGATGTCCGAAGTGCGGTACCTATTCCCCCAGGAACCAGACGGTATGTCCCAACTGCAATGATATCAAGGTACAGAAGAACACTCCTCGGGTCGCCACTATCGATGTCAACACCAACATGAACAATTTCATGCAGGGACTCGAAGATATGCTCAAGGCCACATTGAACACACTGGGTGGGGATAAGAACAGGGTCCAGACAACGCGGTTGGTGAACGGGAAGGAAGAGGTAGTGGTCTACGAGACGGCTGGATCCAAGATACGCGTTCTGGACCAGAAGGCGCTCGAGGCGAGAAGGGAGAAGGAAAAAGCATCACCCAAAAAGGTCCTGATATCCCTGAAAAGGAACAATTTTATAATGGCCACAGGTGCTTCCGAGACAGAGCTTCTCGGGGACGTGAGGCACGATCCTTATGGTGGTCATAAAGGTCTGGGGACCCCCCCTTACGAGCGCGTGGTCCCCGGTGCGATCCACGAAGCTCACGAAGGTGTACTCTTTATCGACGAGCTCCCGCATCTGGGTCATCTGCAGAGGTTCATCCTGACCGCGATGCAGGAGAAGAACTTCCCTATTTCCGGAAGGAACCCACAGAGTGCAGGGGCAAGCGTAAAGGTCGATAATGTACCATGCGATTTCGTTTTCGTGGGAGCATGCAATATACAGGACCTCCCCCACATCATATCCCCCCTCCGGTCAAGAGTGACAGGGTCCGGATATGAGGTCCTGGTGGAGACCACGATGCCCGACAACGATTGGACCAGGAACAGGTTCGTTCAGTTCATTGCACAGGAGGTCCGCATGGATGGTAGGATCCCCCATTTGGACCCATCAGGTGTAAAGGTCGTAATGAAGGAAGCAAGGAAAAGGGCTCTCAGATATGACGGCAAAAAGAGCTCTCTCACACTCAGGCTCCGTGATATGGGTGGTTTGATCCGCGCAGCCGGGGACATCGCTGTTTCGGAGGAAGCGGAACTGATAACCAAGGACCATGTTGACCGGGCGATCCTCAGGAACCGCTCCGCAGAGGACCAGATCAAGGAAAAGTTCGGTCATTATCAGGGCGGAGTGATGAAGGAGATGTCTGAATCGACCAGGATGCAGTATTCACCTTACAACTACTGGAACGAGAACAACGATGACCTGTTGGGCTACGAATGAACAAAGGACGGGACCCTTCATGACCGATAAAGAGAACGATCGTGGTACAGAGATCGAGAAGCAGACAAATGGTGAGGAGGATCACAACATGTCATCCCGATCGGTCCCCGTCCCATCGGACCCAAAGGATGATGCAAACCAGGATGGGCCCCATTTCGAGGCGGTCCCGACCGGGAAAGAGAATACCACCATCCAGGCGGAGATCGTGGAGGTAAAGGATGTTCCATCACCTGATCCGATGACGGATACTCCGGTAGGGGAACAGAACGTTGACCTCGAAAAGGGCGATGGAAAAGAGATCCCCCGAGAGGGTGAAGCACCTCCTCCAGACGATCATCCGGACCCTCTGAAAGACCTGGAGATGTTCTCCAGAAGGCAGATGGTCGAGAAACTGACCTTGAAGCATTCCGATCTCAAGTTGAAATACACCAAGGAGATGGATGAACTGGACATCAAACCTCCGGAGATCATCGACCTCAAGGAAGGCGAGAGGTCTATCCGTGATGTCATCAACGAAGATGTACAGGCCTTGAAAACAAAGAGAGGTGACCTAAGAAGAACGAACAAGGAGCTTAGGTCGGAGTTCTTTGCTCTCCTGGAGAAGGAGGAGCGGTTGAAGGACCACAGAAAAGAGGTCGAGATGTATTCGAACTTCTCAAGGGACCTCGAGTGGAAGCTCGAGACGGAGGCCATCACGATCGAGACCGAGAGGAGGCTCCTGGACGAGCTTCGGGGAACCCTTGACAAGATGAGGGCCATAACGGAAGGCTATACTCCCGACGAGATCAAGGCCAGGTTGACCGAGATCCAGGAGGAGATTGGTTCCAATCTGATGATGATAGAGGAGCTCCACAATGCACTTTTGGAGAAAGTGGAGGAGAGCAACCTGCATCATGAAAGATACATGGGAGCCAACAAGCAGATCAGGGAGAGGGAATCCCGACGCGGATGGCTTAAGCGAAGGATAGAGCTTCATGCGGAGATGGAGACCTTCTGGAAGACGCAGATGGACCAGGCGGACAAACTGGATGCAGAGGAATCAACCAGGACACTGGAGGATATTAGGAATTTGCTCATCGAGACCTTTCAGAAAAGGGAAAATGAGGACCGGGAAGAGCATGCCGAAGCTGACAAGGTAGAGAGGCCGCAGGTCAGAAAGGGAAGGAGAAGGGAGCACAGGGACAGACCAAGCAGAACCAATGATGCGAAAGGACCATCCACGCCATCGGACGATGCAAAAGAGGAACCGATGCCGTCCCATGATGAGGACAAGACCGTGGGGGAAGTAAATGGAAGTTCCCGATCGATCGAAGGGGGGGAAGCCTGATGCAGAACTTCGAGATCGTGGGAAAGATCAAAGAGCTCCGCGACAGGATCGGGGAGATAAAGGAAGAGATAGAGATCCTCGACCTTCGATATCACAACAGGAACACCGAGGTGGAATCCTTCAGGGAGAAGAGGGATGCCCTGAACCAGCAGGTGAAGGAGCTTTCCCAGAAACCCAGGGAGATACTCGAGGGAAGGAAGGATGTATGGGGAAACATTTCCGAGACGAACGAGGAAAAGAAGAAGATATTCAGGGAGATGCAGCCTTTCCTCCAGAGGATCGGAGAGCTGAGGAAGGTAAGGGATGACTTCAACGAAGCATCCCGGGGTACTCTTGATAGATTGAAGGAGAACTACATATCCACCCGGGAGAACCTGCTATCTTCCGATATCAGTCTCAAGAACGAGCTCTTCATGTACCAGTATCTTTTCGAACTTCGCGACAGGCTTCTGGTCAAGAGGGAAGCGGATACCTTTCATAGCAGGATCGTGAGGATCAAGGAGATGGACCTTGCCCAGTACAACGAGCAACTGAACCAGATGGAAGAGCAGATAGGGGAGTTGAAATCACGATCCCACGACGGTCTGGAGACCGCCAAGAGCCTGTGGGCCCGAAGGGACGAGATCCGGGAGAATGCACAGAAGGAGCATAAAGCCTTCCTTGATGGAATGAACCAGCTGAGAAACCTTAAAAAGCAGATCTGGGAGAAACGCAAGAAGATGCAGCAGCTCTACAGACAGATCGACGAATGGAGGATGGAGTTCAAGAAATCTCCAGACGAGAGGAAGAGGGCGGACCGCGGCAGGAAGCAGACCGAGGCCGTCGCAAAATACAAGAGGGGGGAAAAACTATCACTGGATGAGCTCAGTCTGGTGATGGAATCCGGTGAGATGAAATAGGAGGTCGATACCCGTGTCAAGGGGTGAAAGAAAAGGGATAACGAGACCCGCAGCGATCAGAATAGGGGCGATGGTCGTTATCGCCCTGCTCCTTGCAGGTGGTCTTGGCGTCGTTCTTCTCAGAAAAGAGAAGGAACATGAGATCGTCTATGATCCACACATAGAGCTTCCGGATGATTTTCTCTTGATCGTGGATTACCCACGGTCAGAGGAGGATATGCTTTCGATCGCCGCCCTGACGAGCGTTCAGTTCAAGGATGGAAAATATCGCCCTCTGGTCGTATGTTCTCCCGAAGGGGGTCTATCCCGGCAGTTGCTCTATACCTTGGACCATCTTGAAAATGACAGGGTCAAGCTTCTGTTCACGAACAAGGATAATTCTCTTACCCGGATCAACACCCAACTCGGGGATATAGGAGCCTCTGCCGTGGCAGAGGAGAACGTTTACCCTCTGACATCGGATGCCCCGTCATGGTTCATCGGGTTCAAGGACCTGATGACGGTCTCCTCGTACGAGGAAGCTCTGTGGGCGACGACCTACGCCAAGAACAACGACCTGGGCATCATCAAGGGTGATGAGACGTTCAGGGACCAGGGATCCGTGTATGAGGCCTTGAGGTCCCAGGGAATATCCTGCAATTATATCATGGTGACGAACCATCGAGACCTGGACCTGGGAACCCTCCATGGAACCCCCGATTACGATACCTATGATGATACTTTCTTCACTCCGGCAATGTCCCTCATGACCGCACAGATGGCCGCATACCATGACGCTTATGTTATCACGAACACAACACCACTGTCCAGCGTCGATTGGGAGCTGGACATGGAGCTGTCTCCGAACAGGAGAGCCGCGGGCGTTCTGGACGAGATAAGGAAGGTAAGCGGGGAGTACGGTACTCCGGAATATATCGCCATAACCGCATCCGCACCTGCCGTGCCTCAATTCCTTGTCAGATCGGGAGGGACGGAGGGGGATATAGTGAACTCTGATGTCATATACGGGTTCATCGACGCCGATCATTCTAGTATGGAAACCGCCGTTGGCCGGATCATCCAGTATGATGTCTCTCTTGCATCCAACCAACTTCTAAAGACCTATCTCTTTGATGAGTTCTCGGAAACGGTCACTGTCGATTACCGCGATGTTGCCGGAGGTACCCATGAAAAGGAATGGAGAACACACGGAGCTTCGTTCTCCGGCTTCGAGATCACCTACGAGAGGATGCAGGCAACACCGGGAAGGTGGATATGCAACGACCTCGATGATGCAGGTTTCACCTATGATTATATCGGCCCCTTCAATACCGGGAACAAGTTCTTCGATGGTGTCATCAATTCGATGGAGAACGACCTATCGGAGATATGCGAGGCCTCGGGCTATGTAGCCTATAGAGGCCACGGATCGGATACTGGCTCGCTCTACGGGATCAGGGTCTATGGCCCCAACGGCGAGGAGTATTCATTGAGATATACGGACTGTCAGGAAATGGACGTACCCCCTCAATTGGCCTTCTTCGTCAGCTGCCTGAACGGTAAAATATATGGACACGGACCCGGGACCGATCCCTCTTCAGACGTTGCCTTCGAGAACCTCTTCACCCTGAACTACCTGTCCGCAGGACCTGCAGTGCTCATTGGTGCCACCGAGGTCAGCTTTTCCAATATCGGACAGGACCTTCATTCCATACCGGCCGAGTACCTGCCTTTCATCGATGATCACCAGTGGGACAACAACGACGCATGGTATGCATTCGTATGGGACGGTATCCTGGACCATCCAGGAGAACACGGGACGGCAGGAAAAGCGGTCCAATGGTCGGAGAACCGATACATGAATTATCCTCCAAACGATCAACCTTCCCCTTTCAACCCCGATGGAGAGGTCGATTGGTACGAGGTAACATTCTTTTCGTTATATGGTGATCCAGCATTCAGACCGGCAATAGATCCATCCGGCGGTCAAGGAGACTTTGACCCCTGGCACAACGGGTCCGATGACATGTAATCTTTTAAATCGGTTGACCCTGCTTCGGTAATGAACATCCAAGGAGATCGATCCAATGGGTACGGCCGATGAGATGTCGAACTTCGTTTACAGGAAGCGTAGGGCCACCCTCAGGACCGTTCTTGTAAGGATCTCGGCTCTCATATTAATGATCATCATCATCTCTTCAATAGTGTATCTGGACCGCAATGGCTACAGTGATTCCACGGACGATAGGATTTCCCTTTTAGATGCGATATACTTCACTGTCGTATCCATAACAACGACCGGATACGGGGACATTACCCCGGTCAGCACGGTCGCTCGTCTGATAGATACGGTGTTCATTACCCTTGGAAGGGCAGCCATGTGGTTCGTCATCGTTGGGACGGCATACCAGTTCATTTTCGACAGGTACAGGGAGGCATATCTGATGAAAGCGATCCAAAAGAGTCTCTCGGGCCATGTGATCATCGCGGGTTATTCCGACACCGGCAGGTCTGCTGCCAAAGAACTGATGGCCCAGGGAAGGAAGAAGAAACATATCATGGTGATAACGATAGACAAGGAAGAAGCCCAGGAGGCAGCCGAGTCCGGTTATGTATCGATGATAGGAGATGCCACGAGGGAGAAGGACCTGGAGAAAGCGGTCATCTCCAAGGCATCATCCATCATAATAACCACCAGCAAGGACGCAACCAATGTCCTGGTCGCACTAACGGCAAGGTATCTCAACCCGGAAATACGGATCATATCAAAGGTCATGGACCTTGAGAATGCCAAACTCCTTGAGAAAAGCGGGGTCGATGTGATGATCGCTCCGGCGGTCACTTCCGGTAACCTGATGGCGACGGCCACGACCCAGCCGAACGTGGTACATCTTCTTGAGGACATGATGACCGCCGGGAAAGGCCTCTTCATCTGTGAGAGAGTGGTCCAGAGCGACGAGGTCGGTGTCCTGCCGAAGAAGCTTAAAGGAATTTCGATGATCGGTGTCGCTCGGCAGGGAAAAGTATACACGATGGGAGAGCTGGATAGTTTGAAGCTCAGGAAAGGAGACCGGCTCCTTTGCTTGAAGAGTAAATGAACTTGCAGGACCGTTGCATATCCAATGAACAACAATAAGAAGGGATCTTCGGATGAGCGTTCTGAAATGGGATAAAGAGGACCATAAGGTGGTAATGAAGAGGGTCCAGGACGAGTTTGCCCGTGGCCTGCCCGTGGTCCTGCCGACAGATACACTTTACGGTCTGTCGGCACCTGTCAGTTCCCTCGATGCTCTGAAAGAGATATACCGGATAAAAAGAAGGCCTGTCGACCGGACCCTTCCGATAGCTCTTGGAGACATTGCACAGATAAATGATATCGCCCTGGTGGATGAGTGGCAGGAGAAGCTAATGGACAGAAAACTGCCGGGACCTGTCACGTTCATTCTTGAAGCGAGAGGGTACATGAGCGAGCTCGTCTCGAAGAATGCGAGTGTCGCGGTTCGTGTTCCGGACCATCCAATATTCCCGTTCCTCACCGCTCGACATGGCCCCCTCGCTCTGACCAGTGCGAACCTGCACGGGTCGGAAAACCTCCTGACCGCGGAGGGGATCGACCGGCAGTTCCGAGGGGAACTTCTTATCATCGAGGACGATACATCGGTGACAGGGAAAGCCTCGGCCATGATCGATCTGATGCATGGGGCAGTGACCGTTGTCAGGGACGGAAATCTAAATATGGAAGAGTTCATGAGGGATGCACATGAAGGATGATGATCTCCAGAAATGGAAGGACGCTGGCTCTATAGCCTCAAAAGCACGGGAGCTAGGGTCCGGTATGGTAACGGAAGGAGTCACCTACCTGGAGGTCGCAGAGACCGTGGAGGCCTTTATAGTGGAGCAGGGGGCCGAGGTGGCTTTCCCGGCAAACATAGCGGTGAACGATGTAGCCGCTCATTACACACCAAGGCCGGGAGAGAAGACGCGTTTCAGGTACGGGGATATTGTCAAGATAGATGTGGGCGCCCATATAGATGGTTGTATAGGAGATACCGCCAAGACGGTGGAGGTCGGGACGACAACGTACAGCCAACTCATACTGGCATCCAAAAGGGCGTTGGAATCCGCGATAGAGGTGATCAGGGGGGGTATATCCCTCTCCACTATCGGATCGATCGTGGAGAGGACCATGAACTCGATGGGGTTCAGACCAATAGTCAACCTGACAGGACATGCCATTGAAAGGTACGAACTTCATGCGGGAATTTCCGTACCCAACTACGACGACCGGGGCCGGGAGTTCATGCCGGAAGGGACGATCGTGGCCGTTGAGCCTTTTGCCACCACAGGTATCGGTGAGGTCAAATCCTGGAAAAGGTCGAACATTTACAGAATGGTCAGGCCGAAGGGAAAGCTCAAACCCGATCAGCAGCAGGCCCTGGACCTGGTCCAGACAGATATGCCCCATCTGCCGTTCTCCGAGCGATGGCTGGAAAAGGGGTTACCCAGGTCGGAGAAGGCCTTGAAAGGCCTCGTGAGAGCAGGATCCCTATATTCTTACCCGATACTGAAGGAGGCCGGAGGCGGAATGGTGTCCCAGTGGGAGCATACCCTTTACGTTACCGATAAAGGTTGCAAGATCTTGACCTATTAAGGTCTGGAAGTTGATCGATATGGCAGGACCAGAAGGAGAAAATCCCGTTACATATGCGGGATCCGGCGTTGATATAGTCGAGGAAGGCAAGGCAATAAGGGGATTGATATCGGCTTTGAAGTTCAGGCGAGAGGGTTTCGGAGCGCTGGCGGACCTTGGTGGTCATTTCACCGGCATAGTGGATTTCGGCGAGCACTACCTGTCCCTTTGCACCGACGGCGTCGGATCCAAATTGATGATAGCCGAAGAACTCGGCAAGTGGGATACCGTCGGCATTGATTGTATGGCCATGAACGTCAACGATGTCATCTGCATCGGGGCAGAGCCTCTGGCCTTCGTGGATTATATCGCAACAACGAACCCTGATCCCGAAACGCTGGAGATGGTTGGAATAGGTCTCAACGAAGGTGCCAGGCAGGCGAATCTGACCATAATCGGTGGAGAGACCGCTTCTCTGCCGGAGATGGTCCGTGGTTTGGACCTTGCAGGTACCTGTCTGGGTTTCGTGAAAAAGAGCGAACTGATAAAGGGGGACAGGACCTCGCCGGGGGATCTGATCATAGGATTTCCTTCGAGCGGACTGCATTCTAACGGATTCTCCCTGGTGAGAAAGGTGATGATGGACAATGATATATCCTACATCAGCCCGCTTGAGGAGGTTGTAGCCAGGAATGAATGGAAGAACCGGAAAAGGTATCCTGCTTACAAGGAGGAGGTCGAGAGATGGGCAGCATCGAATGGCGCCTCCGTAGTGGGTGATATCCTCCTGACCCCTACGAGGATATATGTCAAAGACGTTCTGGGACTTCTCAAAGGTCTTCCGTCGGGTTGTGTCCATGGTATGGCAAATATCACCGGAGGGGGTTTTCGGAACATATCCCGAATAAGGTCAGACGTTCTATACAAGATAGATGAGCCCTTCGAGGTCCCGCCAGTTTTCAGGATGGTCCAGGTCCTGGGATCGATCGATGAGACCGAGATGTATCAGACACTTAACATGGGGCTCGGCTTCGTTATCATCCTGGCACCTGAGGTCGAGGAAACCGCCCTGGAGCACCTATCAGGGACCGGGGCAAGGAGGATCGGTCACGTGCTCCCGGGAAAGGGGGTCATCATCGAACCTCAGATGATACATTATGATGGTTATGTCTGATGATGAATGCCGTTGAAATATCCCGAAGATGAACTGTCCAATGTCCTACCATTGAACATTATGTACAATAGAAAAAATAACCAGCGTCCCCTCAATAAACGAACCGCATCGGATGTGCAGTAGTATATGCACTTCGGGATATTATAAGGCTTTTGTTCATCTATGCTCCCCAGGCTCACATGTTGGGACAGGTATGTCATATGACCTCCTGGAACCCGGGGGGGGTAACGTGGAAATAAACAGGATGTTTATGGAAATCTATATATAGGAAAGGTATTATGCACGGCACAGTCTTGACCGCATCGGGTAGTGGGAATGGTAATTTCAGGGTCCGTAGCTCAGCTAGGTAGGATGCTAGGTGGTACTTTCCGCCTTCTTCCCTAGAAAGAGCGTCTGGCTTTTAACCAGATGGCCAGGGGTTCGAATCCCCTCGGACCCGCCAAGTCCATTTCTT
>JAFGLL010000011.1 GCA_016928095.1 Thermoplasmatota archaeon | reverse complement strand
GTTGAAGAGGTCCGGATCGAATTCCTGAGAAGCCCCCATGGAGCAGATGATATCTCGGGAAGGACCGGATAATACAGGACCCGCAAGGGCAGATCGCTCCCCGTTAAGAATGACAGTGACCCCGGAGCAGACGATATCACCGATCCATCGGTCTATCGTCTCCGAGGAAATGTTCCCGTCATCGAAAAGGAACCATGTCTCTCCGAAGACTATCTCCTGATGATCAAAGATGTAGATCAGGAGTTCTGTTCCTGGCCTGCTTGTTTCGGTGACCCAACTGAAAGCTGTCTCGATATTTGATACAGTGGCGGGGCCGTCATTGTCAGGAACCGATGCTCCGGCAAGGAAATGGATATCATCTTCACCGTATCCGGTATCGACAAGATAGTCATGGAATGATAGGGCTTTTCCTGTCTCATGAGATGAGTATCCCAATTCTCCCGGAACGACAATGATGCAGAGGTTTTCCGGGGCATCTCCCGCATCTGCTGCCTTTGCGAACGTGACGAGGGCAATCAGGATGCCGAGCATGAGGATTTCCGGGCTTAAAGTTTTGTAATATTTCACGCCCCAACTATAATGGTCTCCAAGATAAATGAATTACGAATAATTTTCTTCATGGTAAAACGTATATAAAGTTTACAGAAAAATCAAGGTATTTCATCCTTTCGTGAGGGAAAAGGCTCATCCCACCCTTTCCTGGCAAACCGCTCGTTCATGACTTGTCTGTATATCGCCTTCCTCCTCATAGGCATCAATTTGAACTTTTCACATTTGGTATAATGGTGTAACGCCATTTCCTTCCTGCCCTCCTCAACATAGGTAAGGGCCATGTTGAAATGGTACCCGGAGAGCCCTTCATGATCCGCGGTTTCATCGAAAAATCGCCTGGTCTCGCTGAGGATCTTCCTCGCCGTCAACCATTTTCCCTTATGGGCCATGACATCGGCGATGTTCTGTTTTATTATCTGCTCATAGTACACATATCCATACTCCTTGGCGATCTTCATGGCCTGCTTCCATGACTTTTCTGCTTCATTCCATTTTGACAGATCGAGATATGCGATACCCATATTGTTGTAAACCCCGACCTTTAAAGCAGGAAGTCTCATCCTGTTCAAAGACTTGATACATGAGGAATATATCTCAAGAGCCTTGTTCTTATTTTCCGATCTCAGAATATCTGCCTTGCACTTTTTCAGCATGACCAAAGGCCTCGGGTCTTTCACACTCTTCAAGAAATCCTCGGTCATCTCAAGAGCGATATGTTCTCCACCAATGGATCTCATGCAGTTGATCATCCCCACTATGGAGAATATCCTGTAGGAAGAGTCCAGGCCAGATCGGTCTTTCACTATTTGAATAAAAATGGAAAGGGCTTCATCATACTTCATCTGCTTTCTCAGTCTCTCCGCGTAGAGCGTTTCATTGAGAATGGATACCGGGGTGGAAAACGATCTGAACTCCTTCGGCCCCTTGCATGCGATCGTCCATTTTTCCACCATCGACTCGAAAGACCCGGTCAAGTCGCTTTTCCTGTCAGATAGTCCCTTCAATATCTGCTTGTCCTGTGAATCCTCCCTCATGGCCATCTCCATATCGTACAGGGAAAACACGTTGAATTCCCTACCATTCATCACTACATCTGTTACGATCGCGATGTTAGCCGGTTCCTTGAGAACGTTAAGTATATCCCATACCTTGCCTTCGCACTCATTAAGTTCCGGAGAGAACACGGTTTTACTCACTTCCTTTTTCAGGTTTTCATAATATTTCCAACCTTTTGGTGTCAACTTGTGCTCGAATATTACTCCAGGTCTGTCCTTCACAAGCAATGCTCTATCTTCCAAAAAAGATAGCGTCTTGTCAATCCATGATATGGTAATTTCAAGAGAGGAGCAAAGAACTCTCCTGTTTGTGAATCTGATATTTCTTTCATTGAAGAACCCCGCACAAAATAGAATGAGATTGCATAGTCCAGATTTCGGCCTCCTCTGTTTTCTTCCGGCATCGAAAATGATGATCTCCGTCATCATGCTCTCCTCCATATTGTAACAATACCTCTCGACTATCGGCATGAGTTAAACCTCTATTTTACCTTTGCTATATCCATGCTATTACGAATAGATCGAGGCTTATATACACTTGTCAAATTAACGATTGCGGAAAAAGAAATGGTCTTGCAAGTGTTATTCAATGATCATTAAAAGAGGATTAATGGGGAATTGTACAATATATTTTTATTATTTTAATGCAAACAGTAACTCGTCTCATAGAGCCGTTCTTTCCCATGCAGTGTTCTGGTTGAGCCCATTTCTGTCGGCGATAGTATTCCGTGGAGCATGCATTTTTGGATTGGTATCAATGTCGGTCCGTCGGGTTCGTGAAGGTATATATGAAATGGTATTAATTGCGAAACATATAATAGTGATATCACTGGTTGCTTATCTCAGAATTCCTGATGGGGATGGTCATATGAAGATGCAAAAGAAAGGTGTATTATTCGGAATGATATGTGTTCTGCTTCTCGGGATATCTGCTATATCCTTTATCCCGTCAACTGCAGAAGGGGCCGAGACCGGTTACTTCCATGTCTATGTCGAGGGTTCCGATTCACAGGCTCCCATCGACGGGGCATATGTAATTGTGGATGATAATTCAACATGGATGACGTTGAAGGACGGGAGATGCACCCCGACGGGTATCGAGTTCGGCGTACACAATATCACCGTGTTCGCGGATGGATACAGAGGGACCACCCAGAAGGTGGAGTTCATCAGGAACGGGACCGAATACAAGTTCGTCCTTTCCCCCAAGGATATCATCAAGGAGGCCTTCATCAAGGGAACGGTCTCTCTGGAAGTATATCTTCCCCCCTTCGATGCCGGGAAGGCCGTTATAGGTTTCGAGGATCCAACAGGTGCCCCGTCATCGGAGATAGTCGATGTCTATCCCACCGACGATCCGCTCATCGGGGAATATCTGGTCAAGGTGAACCCCGGGTCCTATTACCTGTGGTGTTTTGCAGAAGGTCACTCCATGGGGCATTCTCCCATGTTATCCGTCAAGGAGGGTCAGGTGGCATACCATGATTTCCACCTGAAGTTCACCGGAATGAAGAACTCCGGTCTGGCAGGGAACGTGACTGATGACGTCACCGGCGACCCGATCACGGGAGCCACTGTGGTCGCGACCAGTGGCACAGCGACCTTCGAGACCATGACGGACAGCTACGGTTTCTACTACTTCTCCGGTCCCCCCGCGGGGACCTACACGATCATTGCCGCCCACACCAATTACCTTCCCGGTTCCGATGTGGGTACCGTCAACTGGGGACAGATAACCTACGTGAACCTGAAACTTCACAGGACAAAGATAGACCAGACGATCCTGTGGGGTATCGTCTACGGTGACGGCCTCCCGCTTTCCACGGCCAATGTGTTCACCGACGTACCTCATGTGGTGAACACCCATGCATTGGGTGTTCCGGGTCTCTACGCGATCCTGGACTTCCCCGGGAACGAAACCCATCTGGTGGGTGCCACCGCACCGGGTTACTTCCCGGTCTCGTTGAACGTGACGGTTCCGACCGGAGCCGTCCAGAGACAGGACCTGTATCTGCAGGGCGGGAACAAGAGATACGCTGTGTTCGTTGCGTCCGTTTTCGAGGATGGCACCGGATCGGACGTCAACGCATCGACGGTCCTCCTCGACAATCCCGGTACCTTCTCGGATACGGAGTACTCCGGTCCAGCATCGAATACTGTGGTCTGGGTGGGGATACCCGCCTGGGGTTCCTACTCGATGAACTGTTTTGCCGCAGGCTACACCTACGTCAGCTACTATATGCCCCCCGGTACCGGACCTTACCTCCCCTCCGATACCTTCGTCCTCACTCCCGGCGGGGTCAACCAGGCGGAGCTGTTCATGAAGAGGACCGAGACGGGGGAAAAGGCAAAGATCTGGGGATACGTGAACGTCGCCGGGTCCAATGCGACCGTCCCGGGATGCCCGATACTGGACATAACCGGTAACATGACCCTCTTCTCCACCACCGATGCGGTGGGTTTCTACATCGAGTATGTCGCTCCGGACGACTACACGCTCGTGGCGCTTCCGCCGGGGGCCTACCTCATCATGAACTACGACCATGCCACCGGTGTGTGGGGATGGGGCCCGTGGACAGGGACCGTGACAGCTGGGGAATCCAGACACGTGGATTACTACATCAAGATAGACAAGGAAGGGATGCTCATCAGCGGACAGGTCGTCATGGACGGGACCGGGGACCCGGTGTCCGGTTTCGACCTTGAGGTTACGAGCCCATCGACCACGGTCCTATATGATTCCACCCCCTCAACGGGATTCTTCCTGTTCTCCCCCCTGTGGGAGACCGGAACGTGGACCGTTTTCGGCCACCATCCTTCACTGTATGTGATCGGTGTGGAATACTGGCTGCTCACAACAGGGACGCACCACAGCTCGACGACACTGCCCATCTCGTTCAATCTTACCCACCCCGACTGCATGTGGGTGAAGATCACTGTCTCCAAGGAGCCACAATCGGACAGGACCCAGATTTGGGGCTATGTCTATGTGGATTCTATCGGCGGATACACATCGCACTTCACAAGTGTTCTGGAACTGACAGGTCCGATGACCGTCTTCGATGTGACCGACTCGACCGGTCATTATCAGAGCTTCGTGTCCCCGAGCACCTACTCGTTGATACCGCTTGCCGTGGGTGGATACTCCGTCCTTGCATACGACTATGCAACGGGGACCCTTTCCACCGCCCCATGGACGGGAACCGTGTCTCCCGGCGAGTCAAGGCACGTTGATTTCGTGATGAAGCAGGACAGGGAGTCCGCCAAGATCGCGGGACAGGTGTTGATGGAGGGGACCAACGCCACCGTTTCGGGTTTCACCGTTGAGATATCATCGGGTTCTCTGACCTATACTGAAACCACTCCCTTGAACGGTTTCTTCGTATTCCCGCCAATATATCTCTTTTCGACATGGAACATGAACGGAGCCCATCCCTCGCTATACGTTCAGGAGGTAAAGTGGCATCTGTGGCCTTCCGGGACCGTCTCGACCTCTCCCTCTCTTCCCATAAGCTTTGCCATAAGCATGACGGATGTCATGTGGGTGGAGATCATCGTGTCCCAGAAAGAACCGCAGGTAGGGAAACTCTACGGGAACGTCTACAAGCTCTTCACCTACGCTCCGGCGGCCGGTTCCATTGTCAGTATATATCAGAACCCGGGATTGGTCCTGGTCGACACGCTGACGGCAACCAGCAGCGGATACTACGAGAGATATCTCTCCCCGGGAGACTACTATGTCAAGGCTTCACTATCGGGATATGCTGCCTCATCGGCGAACGTTGTGATGACCGCGGGGTCCAGCATCTACCAGCCTTTCTACCTGATGCCAAGGATACATCCGATCCCGCTTCCGCTGAACATAACCATCAGGTTCGTCAACGAGAAGAACAACACCCCGGTGGCCGGGCTCAAGGTCTCAGTGGCGGGAGTGGCCGATCTTGTGACGGATGATGAAGGCATTATAAGGTTCAGCATCCCCGAGGCGGGTTTGTATTCCATCCGCGTCGGTGCCGCTTCCGCGGTCCTCTACGATGCGAACGGGAACAAGGTGGGGGAATTCGTCTCCCCCTTGAAGCTGGAATCCAACGAGACCTATACGGCGAAGGTGTTCCTGTATCGGGAGATCATCGTCGAGGGCGGGGATTCAAGGGATGCAAAGGAGAACGTCATCCCCGACATAGGGTGGCTGGGTATCCTCCTTCTGGTCCTGATCATCGGGTTCGTTGTTGGTTTCGTTGTCAGGAGACCGAGGAACATCACCGATATCGAGGAGTGATCCCTTCAGGGAAAGCGGGGGGCCCTGAAGGGGGCCCCTTTTTTTTTCCTCATTATTTTGAATTTCATGAATGAACAATATTATAACAGTCATAACGTGATAATGATAATATATTACTATTTACTTGTGAGCATCAGATATCCCTTCCTAGGGCCCCCCGGAGATAAATTGAATGTGTTTAGAAAAAGAGAAATAGAGATACGTTCTTACAGTTTATTGAGGGATCAGAGGGGTAACGTGGAATGGATCGGCAGGATTTCCTTTACAGACCGATCATCGTTTCGATGGAGAGTAACGAAATGAACTTCGATGAGATCTTCAAAAAAGCCTCCGGGTATGAACCCTATCCTTTTCAGAAAAAACTCGCAACCGATACGGAGCTTCCTCAGCTTCTGGATATCCCGACAGGATGCGGAAAGA
Organism: Thermoplasmatota archaeon; assembly: GCA_016928095.1. Taxonomy (GTDB): domain Archaea; phylum Thermoplasmatota; class Penumbrarchaeia; order Penumbrarchaeales; family Penumbrarchaeaceae; genus JAFGLL01. Next base: position 285 of record JAFGLL010000011.1, on the reverse strand, counting down.
CGGCGGCTGTGATATTGGCGTGGTTGTGGAGGAGAAGGTTCGAGGAGGAAGAGGTCAGGGAGAAGACGCCGCGAAGGCTGGTTTACTGCCTGCCGATGCGTGTGCTGATGGAGCAGACCAGGGATAATAGCGTGAACATCTCTACGCAAAACAATATAGGAGGGGCAACGTGACCGGTTCGCAGCTCGAAGGCTTGAATCACCACATATTGACCTTGAGGAGTGGGTATGAGTCCGATATCCTCGAATATAAGCGCAATTTCAATTCGAAGGAAGTGTTGATAAC
>JAFGLL010000124.1 GCA_016928095.1 Thermoplasmatota archaeon | reverse complement strand
GTGGAGCATTTCAGGACGGAGGTGGAGTGTGGGATCGATATCATGAAACAGCTCCAGGGGTTCACATCTGGATTGGCTCTACCTCATTTTGTCATCGACGGACCCGGTGGTAAAGTACCCATATCCCCCCAGTACGTGAAGGAGATCACAAAGGACCAGATCATCGTGACCAACTACCTTGATCAGATCCACTCTTACCCTGGACTTAACAGGACCGCCTCCAAGAAGCTCTCCAACAAGAGAGTGAACACCATTGGTATTGCCTATAATCTCAAAAAGACACCAACGAAGGGGGAGAGGTTCGACAGATATGCCGAGTACGACGACCTCGACACCATTGATGCCATCCGCAGGTCCTTCGAGAACAACGGATACGAGGTGAAGCTTCTAGAGGCCGATGTGGACTTCTTCGAGAAGCTCAAGGGCTCGGATGCGGATTTTGTATTCAATATAGCCGAGGGGATACAGGGCGAATCCAGGGAGTCGCACATACCCTCTGTACTTGAGATGCTCAACATCCCCTATTCCGGATCGGGTGTCCTCACACAGGCGATCACTCTGAACAAGAGCAGGAAGAAGGAGATCCTCAACTACTACGATATCCCGACACCCAGGTTCCAACTCTTCCGCAACGTTAACCAGAAACTTGACCCGACACTGAGGTTCCCCATGATCGTAAAACCGGATGCGGAGGGATCGAGCGTGGGCATCACGAACGAATCGCTCGTATCCGATACGGAAAGCCTCCGAAAGCAGGTCGGAAAGATACTGAAGGAATACAACCAGAACGCATTGGTGGAGGAATACCTCAGTGGCAGGGAGTTCACCGTTTCATTGATCGGGAACGGTAAACCACATATCCTGCCCATCATCGAGGTGGACTTCTCGCATCTTCCATCCAACATACACCACTTCGACTCGTACGAGGCGAAATGGATCTACGATGATCCCGAGAAGAAGATGGATGCCATCATTGTTCCCGCTCACCTGAAACCCAGACTGAAGGCCAATATCGAGAAGGTGGCCAGAAAGACCTTCAACACACTGGGTATCGTTGACATGTGTCGTATAGATATCAGGCTGGATAATAACGAGGTGCCACATGTACTTGATGTGAACGCTCTGCCGGGTCTGATGCCAGATCCCAAAAGCAATTCAAGGTTCACCAGGTCTGCCTATGCTGCAGGCATGACCTATGAGGAGATCATCATGACAATATTCAAAGCAGCACTGAAGAGATACAATCTATCAATGGTTGGGTGACAGGATGCGGGTCGGCATTCTTTACAATGGATCATCCAAGATGCCATCAGGCAGGGAGCGTGAATTGGTCTCCGTCAACGAAGGTGCCACAATATCCAGCATGATAGAGAATGTACTGGGGTCCAGATACGAGGTCATTCCCATAAAAGCCGCTCTGGATATCGGGAAGAAGGTCAAGCAGGGCGGGTTCGACATCATCTTCAATATCTGCGAGGGGTTCGGAGAAGATTCCAGGGGAGAGGCGTGGGTTGCCGCTCAGCTTGAGATGGCCGGGGTCCCGTTCACGGGGTCCGACAGCATGACGCTTTCCCTCTGCCAGCATAAGGCCAAGGCCAAACAGGTACTTATCTCAAAAGGTATCCCTACACCCAGATACCAGGTGCTCTATTCGACCTCCCAGAAGCTCGAGAACGACCTCAACTGGCCTCTCATCGTGAAGCCGGTCAGGGAGGATGCCAGCGAGGGAATAACACAGGCCTCGGTGGTCAAGAACAAGCTGGAACTGAACAAGATGGTCGAGAGGATAACGGATACCTACGACCAACCAGCACTCGTGGAGGAATATATCGATGGGAGGGAGCTCAACGTTGCCATTATAGGAAACTGGCCCTGTCTGGAGATCCTACCCGTTTCAGAGATAATGTTCGACTACCCGCCTGACCAGCACCACATCGTCGATTTCGATTCCAAATGGGTTCCTGGATCCGGTGCCTTCAAGGGGTCCTACGGTGTCTGCCCTGCAGAACTCCTTAAAGATGAGTTCAAGGCCATTGCCGAAGCATCGAAGACCGCCTTTCGAATACTTGGATGCAGGGACTACGCAAGGGTCGACATAAGACTGAAGGGCGTTACCCCGTATATACTGGAGGTAAATCCGAATCCCGGAATAAATATGGACAGCGGATTCTGCAGGAGCGCCGGAAAGGCCGGAATGGACTTCCCCGATATGATCATGAGCATACTCAGACTGGCCATGAAGAGATCAGGGGTGAAGGAGATACCCATCCCGAAAAGACATGTTCTGGTTAGTTCCGAAAGGATGAACGCAAAGGCCGTTGGCCCCTCCGACATCGAGACCCTACTACAATGGTTCAACGACAAAGAGATCGCCAAGATGATGGACGACCCCCATGCGATATACACCAGAGAGGAGCTATATGACGCTTTCTTCCTCGGGGAGAAGAAGGGGTTCGATCTTATGTTCCGCGAAAAGGTGACAGATGCTCCGATCGGTTTCTTCTCCATTTACAACATCAATGAGGGTTCAGGGAACGGGGAGATCTCATTACTGATCGGTGACAGGAAACGACACGGAACAGGATTGGGGCGGGAGATCCTCGATGCCGGCGTCAGATATTTTTTTGATGGATTGAAGATGAAACGTCTGGAGGCGACTGTACTACCCGGGAACGAGCAGTGCTTGACCCTGCTTCGCTCAGCCGGGTTCGTGGAAGTTGGTGTCCTTCACCGCAGGTTCTTTGACGGCCAGAACCTCCAAGATGAGATCCTTTTTGAGAGACTGGGATAGGAACTCGATCGGACCATCCTTGAAATCTTATATACCAGCCACTGGTTGGTCTTCACTGATGAGCAGGAAAGAGGGTATGATCAGGTTCTGGTTCTACATAGTATACCGATCACTGCTCGTTGTTGCCATGGGCCTATCCATCTATTATGGTGACATACTCAACGGTCTTCTCTCCGTGATAACGCTGGCAATTACGTTCATCCCATCCATCCTTGAGAGAAGGTTCAATGTGGTATATCCATCCGAGTTCGAGATGGTGGTGATGGTGTTCATCTTCCTGTCGATCATCCTCGGTAGCGTTCTATCTTTCTATGACAGGATCAACTGGTGGGACCTGTTCATGCATACTCTCTCGGGGATACTCATTGCCCTGACCGGATTCTCGCTGGTCTATATATTGAACCGCAGCAGCTGGAGCAAGATCCAGCTGAGCAGGGCTTTCGTCGCTCTCTTTTCATTCTGCTTTGCCGTCACTCTCGGAGCTATCTGGGAGATATTCGAGTTCAGCATGGACCAGCTCCTTGGCTGGAACATGCAGAGATCTGGTCTCAACGATACGATGTCTGACCTCATCGTGGATTCGATCGGTGCACTGATCGTATCATCGGCCGGATATATCTATCTGAAAGGGAATATCAAGGCCTTCGAGAGAATAGAGAAGAGGTTCAGCAGAGAACATAAGGAAAGGACTTCATCGAAAGAAGGGTGATCCCTCGAGGGTCATTCCTCATGTCCCGCCAGGTCCTCATCGGCCGTTCCTATGCTTTCCAGATCTTTTTTGGGTGGCAGTGTAGCACCCCTTCTGAAGTGGAATATATAAAAGATGATGAGTATGAGCACGGCCAAGACCAGACCGACCAAGAGGACCAGGACAATTGGGGACTGGAATTCCGTCCCCGTCCCAGTAGCCTCATGGTGGCCTCCATCCGACATCACGACATGACCCGCACCATCCTTTGCATAGAAGGATACTTCGAACGTACCATCGAGCCTACCTGCATCGAGTCGAGCCTCATAGTAGCCTGGATCTACCTCCTCCATTGTAAGATTGAAGAGAATGTCCCGGTCATCCTTCAGGATTGACCATGCGGAGGCCACCCTGCGGTTGTCCGAGGCGTTCATGTACAGAAGGATGTTGCCATTGGTATCCACTTCCACGCCATGGGCCGATATCCGGGGCGGTGTCCCGTCAAGGACCTCGATCGTGATGTTCCTGTAGCTCACCAGGCCGCTGGTATCCTCGGCCATTGCATACAATGTCATCTCCAATGCATCCTCGGGGACGTCTATGCTGTAATTCCCATCCCTCTCCATTGCATAGAAGAGGGCATCGTGGCCGTTCAGGGAATATCTAAGCTGAATATCGGTTATCATACGGTTGTCGGATGCATGCATCCGAACGATCAATTCTCCAAGGGTATATGCGAGACCGAGATCGATCTCTATGGAAGGATAATTACCATCTTTCACATCGAGGGTCCCTTCTATGATACCCCAGTTACCGCTCTCATCGACAACACCAGACCGGTAGGTCAGGTGGGTCGCATCTTCATCGATCTGTGGGACCTTCACCTCCTCTATCAGGCCTGTGCGGTTATTCCAGTGTCCATCATCGATCTTCCAGGTGACGAAACCGGTATAGAGTGCCCGGTTGTCCATGTAGGAGAACCTGAGAGTGAACGGATGACCGGTCATCGGGTACCCCACGGTCAGATCGGAGACCTCTGGAGCTATGACATCCATCACCTGAAGCTCCCTGCGGAGTGTGGCTTCGTTGTAAGCTGCGTCCCGGGCCTTGAAGGTATACCTCAGTGACGAGGCGTCCACAGGTACATCTACACTGAATTCGAGAACCGTTCCGAAAGGTGGGTAGGAATGAAGGACAGCATCTTCCACACCGTCCACCAATACTGTCAGACCCGCATGAACGGTCCCGATGTTATCATACTGCTTGAACCGAAATATCACTGTCTCACCTGCGGGAACCGTCGTCGGATTGAGGTCCTCGAGCACGGGATCGAGAACATCCGCTACATATAATTTTGTCCAGCCGGACACCTGCACAAAGCCCGATCCGTCCTCCACATGGGCCCTGTACTCGAGCGATCCGCAGTCCGGCGGGACAAGGAACATTATTTGAAAAAGACCGCCGGATATGGTAACGTTCCCGGGTAGGGTGTACAAGCTATCTGTACCCGACCTGTCGAGCCTGTACTCGACCTTCACCTCACCGATCCCTATATTGTCCGAAGCGTCAACATGCACAAAAAGTTCCGACCCGGTCATCGCATCGCTGTTCGTGATCTTATTTATCTTCGGCGGGATGATATCTTCCACGGGATATACCAATTGGACCCTTGCAGTGTTTCCACTATGATCGCTGAGGAAGAGCTCTATTCCCAAATTGAGAATGTCCTCGAGAACATCGATGCTGAAGGAGAAAAAACCGTCGTCATCGATCGATACGCTTTGAACCATATGGTCCAAAACGGTCTCTGAACCGACCTTTTCCTGGGATATCAGTACATTGACGCTAACCCCGAACAGGCTCCTGTTATCAATGACCCGAAATAGCATATCGAAGGTCTCTTTGGTCCTCGGCACATCCATTGTAAGATCGATGATGTATGGTGCCTCCTCATCGGGAGGCGGAGGGTCCTTGACGAGGGGGCCAGGATCCCCGGGACCATGTGGCAGATGGGTATCACCGATGCCGTCACCGTCAACATCCTGGCCAAGGTAATCCGACCAGTAGTTCCCGAATGTATAGTTCCCACCGATGATGTTCCTCTCAGCCCTCTTGAAAGGAGAGGCCCATCTTATCTCGTTTAAGTCCTGGTTCGAGAACAGTATCCTCGGCTGGGAGAAATAATTGTTAGTAACCTTAATGTTCTCGCAGGTCCGGAAGGACATGGAGTTCTCGGACCCGATGAAGAGATTGTTCCGAACGGATGTCCCGTTGTTTAAGTTAAAGATGATGGATGTCTCCTGGCTCCCCTCGAAGGAATTGTTGAGGACCTGTGATGCGGATGTATCATGGGATATCTGTATACAATAGTAGGAGTTGTTGCGGAAAATGTTGTGAAAGAAGGTAGTTCCACCGCACTCCTCTCTTACCTCTGCGCCCCCCCATGAGTTGCCGGATATCAGGTTCTCCGAGAAGAGGTTCTGTCTGCTTCTATCAATATACACCCCCTGACCATTGTACATTATCGAGTTGTTCAGGATGAGGTTGATGTTCGAGCTGGACACCACCATGCCATGATCATTTCCGCTGATCTCGTTGTCGGCCACGAGATTAAGATCGCTGTTGCTTCCGATCGCGATCCCGTAATTATCATTATCGGATATGTTGTTTTTCCGGACCTCGTTCCCGGTGCTCCCGGACCCGAGAAGGAATCCCGTGAAACTGCTTCCTGAGATATTGTTCCCCAATATGTCTGCCTTGGTGATCCTCTGGAGCTCAAGCCCATAAACGCCGCCCCGGATATCGTTTCCGCGGATGAGGATGCCCGGACCGGTCATCCCCTCGCAGTATATTTCCCCTACCACGTTCCCGTGCAGCTGATTATCGGTGATGTTGACAGGCCCGCCAGTGAGGACCATGATACCGAAACCTTCGTTCTGGTCGATATGGTTCCTCTTGAGATCGATCATTGATCGGGATACCTTATCTCCGTAAATGCCGCAACGACCGTTCTTGAGAATATCGTTTTGCACTATCACCATGGAGCCGAGGGGATTTTCGAGCTGGATCCCCTCTCCGGGATTGAGGGTAAGGTTGTTCTGCCGGACCGTCGATCTGTTCACATTTCCCTCCATCCGGATGCCAGACCCTCCGTTTCCTGATACAAAATTTGAAACGATGCTGACATCGCTTACGTTCATGGTCCGTATCCCCGAGAGGGAATTGTTGGAAATCTCGCAATCCGATACGGTCACCAAAGATGACATTACCAGAAGCAGACCGTTGTCATTATCGAAGGACCGGCAGTTTTCAAGGGATATGTTCCGAGACTTATATACGGCAATACCATTGACCGTGTCGTTGATCGTTACATTGTCAAGGTGAACATTCAAGCAGTTGAGGACCTCCACTCCATCGGATACGTTCCAGATCCTGGAGTCCATAATGGAGAGGTTGGAAACATTATAGAGGAAGGCCCCGGAGATGGACCCCGAGATGTTGCCGATGACGGTCACGTTCAGCAGTGTCACGTGAGCGGTGGTGTTGGAGATACTGATACCAGGTGAACCGGTCGCATCTACCGTGATGTTCCCAATGATGAAGGGGTCGCTCTGTGTGCCTGATCCAGAATCAACACCGTTGTCGGGGGTCAGTTCGAAATTCCCTGCTATCCTGATCGCATCATCATATGCCCTGTCGGGAACCCCCCCAACTAAAAAAAAACTACCATCGGACAGTGGACCGACATCCATCGATACGATCGCAATAAGGATACATATCGATATGACATGTGTGACCGTTTTTCTGATGATATCAAGGTTGCCATCCAAGCCCATCGTTCCTTTCCATGTCATTTACAAGTATAATAACATATGGACAAAAGCTATCCTGGCGGAGGGGGGATGCGGCATTGTGAATATGGACATGACACACTTTTTCCAGGACAAAGTGTATTTAGGAGCTGGCCCTAACACCTGTAGATGAAAAAGATACACGGGATCATCTCGGTCATCAGACCAGAGGATGGTCTTTTCGGGGCCGTCGGGGTTTATGTGGGGTGGGCGGTAGCGTCCGAAAGGATACTCCCCCACAACTTCCTGCCGGTCCTCTTTTCCTCACTTTCGACCTTTCTACTGATCGGTGTTCTGAATATATTCAACGATCTCGGGGACATCGATATCGACAGGTTGATACATACTAAGAGAGCCCTTGCATCCGGCAGCATCTCAGAGGGTTTCTCGAAATTCTATCTTGCAGGACTGTTGCTTTCCTCTGCAGCTCTTGCGATCCTTGCGGCTTTCTTCGCCCACAGCATTCTGCTGTCCATCATCTTCTTTTCGGGATTGGTCCTTGGTCTGCTTTACGAGATAAGGTTCAAGAAACAGGGAATGCCAGGCAATATCACCATCGCTATCCTGTTGTTCCTGCCCTTTCTCCTCGGTGCATCTATAAGCGGCATAACTCACACGGTGGTCATCCTTTGCATGATGGCCTTCGTGACGGGGATGGCAAAGGAGATCATCAACGATGTCAAGGATGTCGAAGGTGATAGAGGTCACAGGAAAACGCTCCCCAACACACTGGGGGTCAAACCTTCGCTCCTTCTCGCAATAGTATTTCTGATATTGACGATCCTGATCAGCGCCATCCCTGTCCTCCTCGAAGGTGTGATAGTACCATATATGGTGTTCATCGGGACCGCTGACCTGATACTGGTATCTGTCATGATCATATCCTTCTACAGGCCGGTGATTGCCCACAGACTTCACAGTCTCGGAATGGTGCTTTCGATACCCGCTTTCCTCTCACTGTCCTTTTAGACATCGGATGTTCGAAGCATATTTCTCACTGGGTCTATACAGCTGGCCTATCATAAAAATATGCCAATGTAACAAATGCATCCAAAAATGGCATCTATATTATTGACATGTTTATGGAACATTATTTATGTCGTAGCACGATTACAGGTGGAGTGTGCTACCATGACCGTGGAGAGAGTTGGGGTTTCGTTCGAGCCGGAGCTCCTTGAGGGGTTCGACGCGCTGATAAAGAAAAAAAGGTACACTAACCGGTCCGAAGCGATCAGGGACCTGGTAAGGAGATCCTTGATAGAGGCAAGCGTGGAGGAAGATGACGGAGAGGTCCTAGGCACCCTGACCTATATCTACAACCACCATGAAGGTGATGTGAACAATCGGCTGCTCGAGCATCAGCACGGCCATCACCACGAGATACTGTTCACCACCCATGTCCACATGGACCGCGACATGTGCCTGGAAGTCCTGATAGTCAAAGGGTCCGCGGCCAAGGTAAGGGGGCTTGCTGACAATATCAAGGCCATAAAAGGCGTCAAGCATGGCGAACTCGTCATCACGACAAGGGATATTTGAGATATGAGCGTCCACAAGGAAAAAAGGGGATCTCCGGAACGATCCCGATCATTCCTCTTCCTTGCTCTTTTCTTCTTTCTTTTCTTCTTTCTTTTTCCTTCCCTTTTTTAAGGCTCCGGCTGCTCCGGGCGCCCTGGCTCCCGGACTGCCCTCTATCTTACCTTTCTTCACCTTGCCCTCTTCCTCTCCCTCGTCCCCTGCCTCATCAGGTACCTCATCGGTATCTTCATCCTCAGACCCCGCTTTCGACCTGCGTTTCAGAATGACCAATATTATCACGAACACTATCAGCAGGAATATCACTGCAAGTACCAGAAGAAGTATCCATATCACGATGCTGTCCGATGGCTTCGGATCTTCATGCATTATCGTTACGGTCTCCGTCTGGTCCTTTCCCTTTACCGGGACATAAAGGTCCTTATCGATGCTCTTGAACCCCTCAGCAGTGATCTTCACCCTGTAGGTCTTTCCTGTCTTCACACCCTCGATCGTGGCCTTTCCACCCGGTCCTGTCGTATACTTCTCTCCCTCGAACTCCACGAGGGCACCTTGAACCGTATTGCCGGTCTCATCGATCACCATTATCGTCAGGTTCGCTCTTTCCCAGAGAATACTTGTGAGCTCGATGGAAATGTTCGTCCAGAGGAATGGGTGGACCTCCACCTCCACGGGGTCAACCGGTGAGTGGTCCGATGATAGAACACGGACGGTCCAGTTTCCAGGCAGAAGGAAAGCTTCGTAGACCCCGGTCGAGGTCTCCACCAATCTGACCTCGACACTACCGCCGAGAGCGTGTATCTGAATACCTGAGACCGGTTCGCTGTCCTGATCTGTCATTCTGACGGATAGATAGCCTTCGCTTGCAAGCGTCGTGAAGGAGTAGAGGCCTCCCTCGTTGTTATCTATCACATCGTTGCCGGATGGCTCCAGAGCGTATATGTAGAAATAGTATGTCTCATCAGGCTGGAGACCCTCGACCTGGCATATATGTTCGGTTCCAAGGATCGTCGGGCCATAGGGCTCAAGGTCATGGAGAGAGGAGCCAAGCCAGAGCGTACAGGTTGTCGGCTCGTCCGTGGTCCAGGCTATCTTCGCGGTTCTTGCACCGGTTATCCACTCTATGTTGAAAATGGAGGGCCAGGTGAGATCGCTTGCCTCCAGACTTACCGGATTGCTGAAAACAGAAGGGTTACCGACCTCATCCAGTGCCCTTACCGCGAAAGCATTCTTTGCATCCGACATATCATGGATAGTAAGGGTGGTCATGGGGGTAGACCCTATCATCCTGATCGATGACACGACGTTTCCCGGAGCCCTGGTCGCATCGACCTCGATCAGATGGACCTCGTATATTTCCGCGTCTAGGCTGAGGGAGCCTTTCCATGAGAGAACGAAGCTACTATCGGTAATGTTGTATATCCTGAGGTCGCGGGGAGGGTCCGGACCAAGAAGGTCCTCGGTCATAACCTCCACGGTAGTCGAGGGCAAGCTTTCGAGGTTCACCTCGTCCACGGCGGTAACCCTGTAAACGGCCAGTGTACCATCCGGGGGCCCAACATGATCGAACCGGGTGTTAGCTACCTCTCCGACCATGGTCCAGTCTGAACTTTCCTGGTAATATATCCGGTAGGTCCGGGCATCATCTGTGTTGGCCTCCCAGGTCAACCTGTTCGCATCGCCATCTGGAACTGCTTCTCCCAAAAGACCTTTCGGAGCGGACGGTCGTTCAATATCATCTATGATGAACACCTCTGTATGGCTCTCTCTGGCGTCCAAAGGAGCTATCGACCGGCTCCCTTCGAAGGAGCGGTCAGCAGTGGCGTTCACGATGAGCTCCAATTCATGGATGATGTCGGCGGATGCGGTCATCGTCCCGTAATTGATCCAGAAGGGTCCTGCCTTCCCTTCGGGGTCCGTTTCTGGATCGGACCCTCCAAATAGCGAGGACGCATGGACCTTAACATCATCGATCATGAACGTGTAATGGGCCCCATCCACGGGAACACCCCCGTCCTGATGGAGCACTTCCAGACCAATATAACTGAAGAACCTGATACTGGAGGCTGCATCGTTAAGGTTAGGCATTGCTCCGGTGGTGCTGTTGAACATGTCCAGGTCCGAACCCCCGGACATCACCACGCCAGACTCAACCCCGCTCTTCACCTCTATTGTTGAATTGAATATCCTGGCTTCCGAAGCTGCCATATGAAGTGGGGGCCCTTCAAAAACCGAGCTTCCTATTCTGACATCCTCACCGTAGATCTCGGACCGGTAAATCTCCAGTCCGGTCGTGAATCTGGAGCCACCTATGTCGACCGACTCCGAGAAGAGCACTGATGTCGGGCAGGGAGAGGGGCCCTTTATGGAATAAGATGACGAGCTCGAGTTGGCGATGAAAACCTGTCCGAAATCTTCGAGGACCATTGCGACCTCGTTGTCACCGAAGGAATAGAAAACGGGATTCCCCTCGATGGTGTTATTCTGTGATATCTCATGATCGAGATGGTCCACATATTCGTAGATCGGCATGAAGCCGATATCGGTTCCGGTCATGACGTTTTCATAGGCCCTCAAACCTTCACACCTGTCGATCACCACAGGCATCGAACAGTCTGTGTAGGTGTTCCTGACGAGCAAGGGTGCGGAATTATTGATCACCCTTGTCCCTATCTCGCATCCTATGAACCTGTTCTCCTTCGACTCCTGCTGTGTGTTGTTGAGCAACTCCCCCACTTTACAGTCCAGGATATCGTTGTCCTCGTAATGGAAGACCCTGGAATCCACGATGTTGATGCCGACCGAGCAGTTCACGATACTGTTATCGGAGATGGATCCGACAACCGGATCGGGGGCGGTCCATCCGAATGCAACCATGATACCGTCACAGCTATCGTTGATGTGATTGTTTTCGACCTCCGCCCATGTACCTTGAAGATATATGGCATGCCCGGAGATGTTGGTGAATGTATTGTTGATGATCCTTATGTTCTTGATCGTCGAGAGGTCCTCGTGATCGTTCCCGTGGACCCAGATACCCTGTTTACTGTTGCTGAAATTGGCGTTCTCTATCTGATGGTTATTCCCGTACTGGATCTTGATCGCCGCGTCATCCCAGCCATCGCCGGTGTAACTAAAATTCCCTCCGTCTATGGTCACCGCTGTGGAAGAAGCGATCGTGACCATGGCGCCTTTTGTTCCGGGGGGGCCACGAGTAAGGTCTCCACCTGTAACCTTGAAGTCCTCTCCCGGTGCGGCTTTCAGGGTGATGCCTTTCGTTATCATCAACCTCTCGTGATATTCCCCCGCATGAACAACCACCGTTGTCCCTTCCGAGGCCAGGTCTAAAGCAAGCTGTATGGACTCCACAGGCAGTTCCGGACCGACATGAACCTCGTCGATCCATACCTTATAGTCGGCTCCGATATAAAGGGGAATTACCAGTGTGACGAGGCTAAGAGTCGCAATCAGTGAAATTATCTCAACCCTTCTTTCAAAGAACATAGAGATCGTCCCCTTACCTTGTCACACATGATACTAAGCCATTAAATACTTTATTAAATAAGGCCATGATTGAAATGTGTAAATAACTATATCCCATTCCTTGTGGCAATGGATGAAAGAACGAGAACGATCCTGATCGGGGGCGGGGCTCTGTTGTTCATTGTTGTCATCATCATCACTGTCCTCTCACTGTCCGGGGATCATGATGGGAATGGAGGCGGTTGGGAGGATCCCGAGATGGAACTTACCGAGATGAACATCACCGTCCGTGACGCGTTCACGACAGATAGGGTCACGGGACTGGTGACACCGGGGCTCTTCACGCAGAACTTCCTTGTTCTCGACATCGAATTTCAGAATCCCCTTGACGAGAACGTTACCTTCATGCCGTCCAATGTCGAACTCGTAACCAGCAGGGAGACGCATGGTACCACCCTCATGAACGAGTTCATAGGAAGAGCTTTCGAAAGAGAGGTCAACATGACCCCACTCTCCTCGATCTCCGGATATCTCTACTACCCCATATTCCCGGTCGAGGAGATGATCCGTATCCAGTATCTGGAGATGGGCTTCAATCTCACCTTCTCCGTCAACCTATCCGACCTGGAGATAGATCACAGACCTTGGATCTCCCCTCTTGAGTTCAGGATAATTGGATGCGGGAGGGATGGGAACGGCTCGGGAAAGGAGCAGTTCCTCTACTTCGATCTAGAGGTGAAGAACCCAACCCAGAACTGCTCCCATTTCCAGATGTGGCTCTTTGACCTCGAATGCTGGAACGGAGTGAAGCTCGACGGACTGTTCGTTCCGGAGCCCCAGGGAGATCACAAATTCCTTCCGGGGTGGAACGTTACCTACAGTATCTATTTCGACATCCCAAGGGGGTCTCCCGACAGACCGAAGGCGATCTATCAGGACGTCGAGGGGATGTCCCTCGAGATCGACGAGGACCTCTACTCAGACCTGATCTGAACCTGATCTGGATCCTATGAGTTCCAGATCATCAGGTCAGGAGCGTGTCCGATCTGGTCCTCGGGGTTCCCTTGGAAATGTAGATCGTGAACAGCGATATCCTGTAATTGTTATTGAATATCTTGATCTCGAACAGGACCAGCTTCCCGCCCAGCTGGATCCAGAAACCGATGGAGACGCGCCAGGGTTTGAATCCTGAATCAGCGATAACGGTTATACCTATCGGGAGTACGAGAGAGATCCTGAGATCGATTATGGTGAATGTGAAGAACCAGAAATCCAGAACGATCTTCGCCCATAACTCGCCAAGTGGATAGATATCGAATATCATTTTGAAGAACGGTTTGAATATCAGTGTCGCCTCGATCATCAGATAGAGGCCCGCACCTATATCGAATCCGATGGCCCTTAGCGCACCGAACACTACATTGAAGATCTCCGACACACCTGGAGTTAGCGATCCGCTTCCTCCGGTCACTATGTCCAGGATGAATGTGCCCGGGTTCGACCAGGCCTTCAATCGTATCTTGATCTTGACCCCGAGTTCGTAAAGTCCGAACGATTTTACGGCCGGATACCTCAATCCGCTCGAATGTTCACTGTAAACGAACTTCAGCTGGACCCCGACGATGAAGGTGATCGATTCGATACCCGGCC
>JAFGLL010000123.1 GCA_016928095.1 Thermoplasmatota archaeon | reverse complement strand
CGATGGTGACGGTTGCTGGGACAATGAGGAGCTGTCCCGGGGTCTTGATCCCAACGACTGGGATACCGACAATGACATGCTCATCGATGGTGTGGAGGCGGGCGGTTCCGACTCAACGGACGGACATCTCGTAGATTCCGACAATGACGGTCTCCCGGACCCTTGGGAGGACAACGACGGGGACGGCATTCTCAATATAGAGGAGCAGGATATCGTCCTCTGGTTCTGGGCATGGATCACCTCCCCCCAGCAGGGAGGCGGAGGTACTGACCCTTATCTTACCTATATGATCGCTTACAGGTTCAGGTTGAACCCCAACTCCAACGATTCCGATGGTGACGACATATCCGATGACAAGGAGACACAGGCGTATGCTCCCGGACCCATCAACAAGAATTCACGATCCGAATACAACTATCATCAGGTGACCAATGAGACGGGGCAGGGAAGATGGATCCCTGACAGATGGAACCCCGACCATGATATCTCCAATCCTGCTTCCGGTTTCTCGAAATGGACCGAGGGCAGGTATTCCTGGTGGACCTACTGGTTCGCGAAATCCTATGAAATGGGATCGCTGCCTTTGCAGACGTTCAAGGTGGTCCTCTACAATCTGAACCCCTGGCTTCTGTGGTACTGGCTGTGGGACAACTACAACTTCTGGAGCGCAGAGGAGTTCTTGGCAAACTTCTATCATTCATCTCAGTCGCTTGGTACATATTCGACCTACACGACCTACGAGGATGTGTTCGGCTGGCAGGACAGAGGGAGGGCGACGACCGATCCCAAGCTTTTAAGATGGAACATGTATGACACTGACCCGTCCACCGATGATACCGATGGGGATCGAATGGAGGATGACTGGGACCCGAGACCGACGATCCCCGACGATAGGCTGGATACGGGCATCGCTCTGAGCAAGATCGGATATCCGCAGCCAGGGGGCGGCCTCCAGTGGTACTACCCCTCCTTCGGTCCGGGCAAACAGTCACCTGTAGGAGCACTTTTCACCGGAGGTCCGGTGGAGAGTCCCAACTGGTTCCTTGCCCAGAACAACTTCCAGAACCTCATAGATTATCAGGGAACATCGGTATTCATGCACGATTACTACGGATTCCCCTACAGGATAATAGACTCGACCATGAACAAGGGGATGCCCCTCTATATGGAGATCATCGTCGGTATAGAGAGGGGTCATCCGCATTCGGAATTCTTCACAAGGGGGTTCTACAGCTACCTCAATGTCTCCATAACATTCCACAACGGCTCCATTGACGTGGACCCGGAGGAGTACGGTGAAGGTCCGACCAGCAATCTATCCTATGATCTGGATGATGATGTCGACGGGGATGGCATCCCCAGAGCGCTGGATATCAATCCGATGACAGGAGCCTGGTTGTATACCCCTGAAGAATCCCTGTATCCGATGTTCGCTCTCGATCTGGATGATCTGAACCCGCAGAACATCGTGGACGAGCTGATGTTCGATGAGTTCAACCCCAGTGAATTCTTCATCGACGGGTACGGTCTATGGGCCGGTCCGGATGATCCATATTATGTGGCCGCAACCGGAGAGAGACATGATGGTCTGCAGCTTCCGTTCATCAACATATCCAACTACCCCGATCCAAATGCACTGCACCCGGGCGGGACCAACATATGGTTCTACTGGTCCACCATGACCTTCTACAAGATAGGTTTCCATTTCATGGTACCTGAGGGGGTCATGGCCGGATATGTGGTCATGGATATGATCATCGACACGGAACAGAACATACATGTCGAGGAATCCTTCGACGCGTTCGGGAGCTATCCATATATAGCCTACTGAGTTCGGATAGCCCCGGAGGGGGAGGCAGTTCGATCTTCCTCCCCTTCTTTTTTTCATTTTCTTGATGCAGATAGTTGTACTGCCGTACCATATAAATAGTAATATCCCTTTGAAGAGATATCTCCTCGGTCAGCAGTTTGGAGGCATCCATGTGAAATGGTCCAGGCCAGCAGTTGTTCTTATAATAGTTTCTATGATGATGCCATTGTTCATTGGTCCGGTAAGGAATGCTGAAGGAGGCAAACCCATATTCAGGTCAAATATCCTGGCGGTGTGGGATAACAATCTCTACAATCAGAAACCATTCGATATGGCGGTCGACCAGGAAGGCAGAATATTCATCTCCTACACCACCGATCACCTGTATTACCCGGATGCTTATCTGGTCTACTCGGACGATGGAGGGAACACATGGTCATCGTCGTTCAGGATAGACGATGTCCTTCGTGACGGGAATGCCAGCAATGATCGGTCATCGCAGATCGCACCAAGGATGGCAATAGCGTCCAACGATACGGTATATGTTGTATGGGCGGACGAGAGGGATAAGACCTATTACATGCCGCAGACAAGGCATATCCGTATAGCCTGGTCAGAGGATGGGGAGAACTTCTCCACAAGCGTAAGGATAGATCCGATAAAGGAAGAGCAGACGTGGGAGGCCGGCTCACCCGATATAGCGATCAACGAAGATGGAAGGATATTCGTCACCTGGCTGGACCAGAGGTTCTCCGGTGCTTACAACAATATCTGGACCTCCTACTCCGACGATGGAGGTGTCACCTGGTCCGATATGCAGATGATCAACGATGATGGACTCTACTATCGGGACCATGAGTATGTCAGGTGTGTGATGAAGGGGAATGATGTATACGTCACCTGGCAGGATAAAAGGGGAGAGGATAACCAGTACCGGCCTTATCTGGATGCCTCACATGACGGGGGCGAGACCTTCGGGATCGATAAGGCAGTTTCGGACGATAAAGAGCAGTACAATTCCAGACAGTGGCCTTCACCGGCCCTGGACGAGGCGGGGAACCTCTATATTACATGGAGGGATAAAAGGACAGGTAACGACGAGATATGGTTCGCCAGGAGCGAGGACGGTGGTGCCAACCTGTCCACGAACATCAGGATCGCGATCACCCCAGAGGGTTCCGAGGATTGGTATCCATGCACCGCAGCCACCGGGGTTGGCGGCGTCGCTGTGGCATTCCAGCGATCCGTATCCTCCGTGGATACAACGGATGAGGGTGAGATATTCTTTATCAACTCCTCCGATGGGGGCAGGACGTGGGATGCATTGATGAGGGTTGACGATACGGACAGATACGCACCAGACCTGTCTTTGCAGGAAAAACCCATTCTCGTATATGACAACACCGGGAGGGCAATAGCCACCTGGATAGACCACCGGGATTTTTACAGGAACAGCATGGAGGTGTATTTTTCATCCCACAGCGGCCCCGTTGACGGTCCGAACCATCGGCCGATGATATACGATGAGGATTTCTGGTCCATCTTCCAATTCAATCCCAAGGTCGGGTCCTCGACGACCAACATCACTTTTTCCATCAATTATTCGGACCAGGATAATGATGTGCCCATCGAGGGTTACCCGCGCATCCATATATACATGGATGAGGACGGTGACGAACCGGTCTTCACCGCCCCAAAGGTCATGGATAAGATATACAACAATGACATCGATTACATGGATGGTGCATACTACAAGACCACTTTCCGGATACCGGTCCAGGGACAGACATATTTCAGGGTGGAGGTCATCGAGGAGAGGGACCCGGAACCATTTTTCTCATCCATGCTCAAGGGTCCTCTCATCGATGCCACCCCGCCATCATTGACGGTCATTTCCCCCCTGAATGGAACATGGCACAATTCCGAGACGGTCTTTTGCAAGGTCAGGGTGGAGGATTTCGAGGGAGGCAATGTTCAAGCGGGTTCGATAAAGGTGAGGAGGTCCATCAACGGTATCGAGAACCTCGAGAGAGGGGTGGCCCTCCCCAACAAGCTGATGATCGACAACAACACCTACGAGGCCTGGGGAAATGTCAAACTATCAGGAGGGACAGATAATTTTGTCTTGTTCGAGGCAATGGACAAGGTCGGGAACGGACCCGGGCTGTCGGAACCGGTGAATATATGGATAGATCCGGATCCTCCATATTTCATGGGAGTGAGCCCCACCGATCTCCAGATATTCGAGGAAGTGAACTGTACCATTCAATGGCTAGACCATTTCCCCGGATCGAAAGCAGAGACCTCCGGGCTCGACATCTCCTCGATAGAATATGCCTACAGGACGACCAGCGGACCATATTCGGAATGGGCTGATCCCGATGGTATCGTCGATATCGGGAATGGTACCTACCATTGCTGGGTCAACCTGATGTTCCCGGATGAGGGTGTATACAGTTATATCCAGTGGAGGGCGACGGACAGACTTGGGAACCTCAAGGAGACCGGTGAACTGCGAATAAAGGTGGATGTCCCCGATAATTACAGACCGATATTCTATGGAAAGGGTTACCCCGAGGGAGTGGTTTCTCCAAAACCGCACCTTTTCTGGGACGCTGCAGTGGACATAGAGGGGGACAACCTCTATTACAGGGTGATGCTCCTGAGATATCCGGGAGAACTCCAGCTCACCCACTGGATAGAAGTGGGTGAGAGGACGTTCTATGATATCCCGGATGAGGGTGCTCTCGATCCGGGTTATTACATTCTCAGGGTCAACGTATCGGACAGGAAGGGTGGTTACGACTATGATATAATGGACCATATATTCAGGATCATGGACCATGGGACCCCACCACCTGAACAGGTCCCACAGTTCGGACCGTTCTTCTCCGCTGACTCGGACATCTATATCAACTGGAGCCAATCGCCGAGCCATGTTGATATGGACATACATTACATGCTCAGGGTAGGAAGAAGAGAGTATTATGGGGATATCATGGAATGGACGGACATCGGCCGGATCCCGAAGTATTCCATGAGGGACCTTGACCTTGGTATCGGTATGTATTCCATACAGATAATGACGACCTCCAATAACAACTTCAGCAGGGTTACACTGGGTACCCTGAAGATCAACGATTACAACATCTCTCATTGGAGCCCTTCTGAAGCCCTTTCTTACAGGGGTACCGGACGCGGTTTCTCCGTTGATGTGGTAAATTTCGGGACCTTTTGCGATAATGTGACGATATCATTGGAAGGCTTCCTGGCGGAGGAGGGGGCGGCATACCTGGACATCAGTGGTTCGAGAACAGGCAGTGTGAGGCTCCCTTCCCAGAAGATATATTCCGAACCGCAGCCAATAAAGATCGATGTCACGGTCTTCCCGGATGAGGACATGGAGAAACGCAATTATCAGATAAGGTTGAGGATCGTCTCCGAGGATGGCAGGACCGTAGCATACACTGATTACATTACCGTGGAGGTCAAGGACAGACCACGGGATGGGTTCGGTCAGGAGATATCCGACAACCTCTATGATTTCCTCACGGATACATTCCCTTTCCTGAAACCGATCCGCCAGGACCTGTTGATCCCTCTGTTCCTGGTATTCGTTGCCATACTGGTTGCTTTGATCTCCGCGATCGGCATACTTATCTATAGAAAGAAGTTTAAAACTGATGTCAAGGAAGATCCCTATGCCCAGCAAAGAAAGCTTTACAGGGACCTGTACGGGGTGAATCCGAGCGAAGAGCAACTCCGCCAGATGAAGCAGGACCAACCCGAACCTGCCGAGGACGACTTCTTCAGCGACATTCCTGACATAGATCCGAAAAATGGACCCCATACTGGTTTTTCTTCCCCGGTCTCTGAGAGCACAGCTGGAAAAGATCATGGAATTGAAGAAAAGCCACCCCGGTCAATGACTGGAGGAGGAAAGGAGGAAGAATCCGAGGGGTCGGAAGATGAGGAAGAAGAGCTTGAGGAATTGGAGGATGAGGACTATATGGACCCCGATTCCCTTTGATGGGGAGAACCATCTTCTCCATCCCTCTATTTATCGGCGAAGATCGACCGATAAGATATTATCTATCCGATAGAAATAATGGCAGAGGCGTCCCATGGTGAAGAGAAAGAAAGTGATCAGGACCAGGCAGAGATCAAAGGAGGTGGGCGGCATACCCTCTGCCTCCACCCTGGACCCCTTCATGACCAATGGGGATGCAGTTCCGAAAGAGAAGGAACAGATCATACATGAAGAACCCGAGGTGCACCACCTCAGTATCAGGAGAACGGAACAGCCCCTCGAAAGATTGGAAAGCGTGATGGAGAAGATCCCGACCCCGGAACATACGGAGATATCATTCCCCGGAGATGAGATCACTGCCAGGGAGACAAAGACCTTTCTTGACCCTCTGAAGACCCATATATCTGCAACTTTGAAGGTCCGGCTTTACTTCCACAATGATATGGATGGACTGAACGGGGCGATCTTCATAAATTCCATGATAAGGTCCTGGTTCGGTGAAGGTGTGGATATCGGAGTATCATCATTGGAGTACAAGGATATCCAGACAGTGCAACTTGACGGCGCCTCCACCAATGTTTTCATTGATATGGACATCGATCTTGAGGGGGAGAACATATTCAGGATAGACCACCACGGAGACCGGAGGGACCTGAGATCGATAGGCGACAGGCTTTTCCTCCTTACACCTCCGGAGAATGACTATGATTATCCCTCGACAGCAACGGCACTCTGCGCCTATCTCGAACATATATCCAAAGGGGGGGGTACTACATTCTTCGAGTACCTAAATAAAGGCCCCTGGCAGGATGATCAGTTCGAGAGGCTCCTGATACTGCTGGCATCGGTCTGCGACAATCTGTGGCATCTGAACTTCTTGATAGACATACCCATAAAAAGATGGATCCCCGACAAGGAGGAAGAGAAGTATCTTATCCTGATCTCGATGTCGGCATCCCTTCTCCTGGGAGAGATGGAGAAGAGGGATGAGTTCGTCTCTGTTTTCTTCAGAAGTGACCTGACACCTTTCGTCTATCTGGGCCAGATATGCAAGAGCATCCCGGGGGCCCAGAATATAATGGACCTCACTGCCACCATATCAAGGGAAGCGGGAGCGTTCCACAACAGGATATTCTTCAACCTTACAGAATCCATTGAACGGTCCCTCAAGTCCCTGGAAAGGGACAGGGACACATTGAAGCAGCTCGAGGACTCCATGCCCGCGGACCTGAGGGAGAACAGGGAGGTGACCATGGAGCTTCTCAAGTCACAGAGCGATCCCAATATCGAAAACCCAAAGAGGGTCGAGTTCTACGGAAAAGAGATGGAAAAGCTGAAAGCAAAGATAAGTTACGAAGAGAAGAGGCTCATCAGACTGAGGTCAGCCAAGAAGATGCTCTCCACGGAGAAGGGACCGAGATTATGCGTGATGCTTCCCCCGCAGAGTTCGGTGCAGGTCAAGGGGATAATCGCATCATTGCTATACTATATGGGATGGAAGAATGTGGTGATGGAGGAGAGGGGAACAGAGACTTACTGGGGCTCCCGGGGTTTCACAAGAGAAGTGATAAGCGACCTGTTCTCCACCATTTCCTTCGGTTACGAGGAATTGAAGGATTATCTTTTCATGGAGAAGATATTCAACGACCTTTCCGAGGTCTTCGACAATGATCTGAACATATCCCGCAACATAACGTATCACAGGACCTACAGCGGTGGTATGGGTGGAAGGGGATTGGTGTACGGGGGTGTTCTGACCGGCAAGGTTCCCAGGGTATTCTCGCTTCTGGAGGAAACAGGTGACGTGGAGGAGAAGGTTCAGGAGCTGATGAGATACAAACAACTTGGAAATGCGCTTCAGGGGCTGGTCGGAGGGCAGTCGACCGTATCCACAGCCCAGGCTCTGGGGGCAAAGTTCAGGTCCACGGGGTGGATGGTGTTCCAGATGGTCCAGGGAAACAAGGGGGCCGATGTGGTTTTAGGGAATTTTAAAATGGCCATCATGAACGTGGTGGGCTATTCCGAGACGATAAACTTCGAGCTCAATGAGCTTCCCGCATGACGTCCACGGATGAATATTCTGGATCCTAAGTCGTCTATGGGAAGGTCGAGCCGATCATATCGGTTGTGTCCTCTGCCTGTATGCAATGATGCCAAGTGCGACCAATATGACAATGATGGCGAATACGAAGATCCTCCAGTTCACTTCAAGTGAACTCTCGGGTGTTTTCCCGATCACCACATTGTACCATACCCCGGCATTATCGAAATCATCGGTCTCCTTGACAGTATTATACGGGTCGACAAGGACCTCGAAGGAATGGAAATCGTCCTCTGTGATATTGAAGTCCGTGATATTGAAGCGAACCCTGGTGGACCCGGTCCCATCCTGTGGAATATACGGGATGACCCCATCGGCTACCAATTCTCCATCGACCATCAGGGAGACGTTGATCGAATGGGAATCACGATAGAGCGACCTTACGGTAATATTCGCTTCAAGTGTTCGGTTGAGTATCGGATCGGTGATCCTGCGGTTCGTGATCTTTAAAAAGCCAGGCGGAAGTACCAGGTTCGGCTTCCGTACCTCGATGGAGATCGTCTTTTTAACAACGTCACCTATTCTGTTCTTGCATGTGAACGCAAGGGTCAGCTTCTCGTTGTAAAGGGAGCTGTCGGAACTTTCAGGGGTCCATACGGTCACGGCGTACTTCCTTACACCCTTGGGGAGCAATGACGCATTCTCTCCGGCGGACGGGAACTCCGGTGATCCTTCCCATTCGACCTTCCAATCCTCGACATCCTCGGGTCTGGGGTCCATCTGGATGTTGACAACATCCTCCCCGGTTCCGAAGTTTTCCACGGTGATGTTGAATACCCTCATCTCATCGTAACCGACCCCAAGGACCTGCGGTATATCAAAGATTATATCGAACCTGTAACTCGATGGCGTTCTGACCTGGACCTGGAAGGTGTTCTTTGTATTCTGGTCCGATTCAGCCTGGAAGACCAGCGAATTGAAGAAATCCGGTTCCGATGGTGTGGTGATGTTCACCCATCTTCTCACTTCTTCCCCGATCCCGAGATATACATCTTCCCCCTCCGGGAATTCAACTGTCCATCCCTCCGGTATCTCGCTTCCCATGACGGTGACGGAGAAGGGTTCGTTTCCCACGTTCTCGATGAAATATTCCAGTCTGACAGTGTCCTTTATTCCCATTTCGAGTTCATGCTCCAGTTCATTGACAAGATCGATCTGGAATGTGTATTCCTTGTTCTTTTCGAACTCGAATGCAAGGTCCTGCGCCGTGGTGGAGGAGTTGAACGTGAACTGTTTGGTGATCCTGTATGTCATGTCCATGTCGTATTCTTCCGTTATGAAACTGGAGGAAATGTAATAATTGTAATATGGCAGGTCCACCACATAGGTCCCCTCGGAGTACCGGGCCTTGATCTCACCGCCTCCATCGACCACCGTGAAGACGATCTCGTCTCCCTCTGGAGGTCTGTATATCAGTTCTCCGTCAGTGTTCCAGTACATCACGGTTCCCGACACTCTTCTGGCTGGAACGGCAGGCCATTCCTGGCCGGTAAGGTCGTCACCCATGTTGATATTGAGTTCGGCAATGTATCCGAATATCGGTCGTCCCTCGCTGTATCTCATGCCACGGACGGTGTAGATATCCGGCGGAAGACCGATCTCGAAAGAACCGTCGCTTCCGATGGAGGCCTCGTACTCCTCGTCGGAACTGTCAACGAATATCAGCTCGAGTCCGGCGGCCGGAGGCTCCTCCTCACCATGGGACCCGTCGAGGTCAATATCTATGTAGACGATACCATTCACGATAACATCATCCGGGACCAGGGGGATGTCCCATAGAGAGATCCCGTCCTGTGGAAGGTCTATCACTGCGACATCCTCTCTTGGAGAGGTTTTGTAACCCTCACTGTCGACGGATATGAAGAGTTCGGTGTAGGGTACCATTATGGAAAAATCCCCGTTGGCATCGGAAATGGTCCAGATAGGTTCTCCTCCGTTAACAGGTGTGAAGGTGACATTAACGCTTTCTTTCCTTTCCTCCAGTTGTATGGTCCGGTCGTTGTTGACATCGTAATATACGGCTCCTGTTACCTCCACGTTCTTGGAGATGTCCAGTGTAAGTCCGACACGCGCTCCCGTGATCTCCACGGTCGAAGTATGGTAGTATTCTACCTGTATGTCATCACCGAGGGAATTGTCCACCGTTTGGAAATTATATTCCGCAGTGTATATGCCAATGAAGAGTATGGCGGAGAAATCACCGTCCTCTTGAATTTCCACCCCGGTCCATAGACCGTCCTTCACGAAGAAGAGTTCGGAATCGGCGATCCCATCGAACTCAGGGACCATACTACCCTGGACAGGGAATGCCTGTACCATCTCGAACGATCCTGTTCCGACACCGTAGTCCACCGAAACGACATCCCAGTACATGTAGTGGGTTCCGGGTCTCTCCTGGTGAGCCTCTAGAATGTAATCACCAGCCTGCAATTCGATCTGGAAATTTCCATTGAAATCGGTCTCGGAGGATGAGATGGTCATCTTCATACCCTGGATGGCATTGAAGTTGACGGAGATCTCGGCCGGATATCTGATGATGGAATTCTCGACAAGGAACATCCTTCCCTGGTATTCCACCAGATGCTGTGCATGCCCGTCAAGATAGAACATGGATGTTGAAGGTTCTATCATCAGGTTCTCGGAACACACTATATGGTGGGTGTTGCCATCTTCTTCGGTATCCTCCATGAGCTCCAGGATAAAATCCCCTGGAGCAAGCGAGGCCGTGAGCACCCCATCTGCATCCGTTCTTCCCCGGATGATGGGTGACGCGGCCATATAAGGTTCGGAGGCGGTGATCGTGTAATCCCTGTTGGATAAGGTTTCGTACGTGATACCATACCTTCCGTAATATGGCATCGATAAGTTCACCTGCAATTGCCGTTCCCGAGCTTCTAGAGGTGCATCGGTGTCGTTCAATCCGAAGTTCATGACCTCGGCAGAGTTCTCAACGATCACCTCTCTGGTGAACGGATAGAAGCCGTCGATCATCACTTTCATGAGGTATTCCCCCGGAGGAAGATATGCTACGAACTCACCTTCCGAACCGGTCTTGCAGGGAATGGAGCCGTTGGAGTATTCGAATTGAATGGTGATATCCTCCAAACCAAGCTCGATAGGGACCATTTCCGCTCCTTCCGGTAAGGATTCCAGGTCCTCTGAGGTGGTAAAGGCCTTGTTGTGGTCCTTGTCCCAGTACACTCTCCCCGTTACTATTGCGGTCTGGAAGGCTTTCAGGTCAAGTTCGAGGCTGGTTTTACCATTGGCATCCGGGAGGTCCTGCATGTGGAAGTAAGTGACGTTACCGGGGTAAGTGGTGTTCTCGATCTTGACCCGGTAATCCCCGATCGGAAGATACGTTTGATAGTTGCCGACATTGTTCGTGAATACCCTTGCCACGACCCCATCGCTCTCTCTGATGAAGAGGAAATCCGTATTGTTCATCGGGGTCCCGGCAAGCTTGGTCAGGGTCCCGTTCACCCTGATAGCCCTTTCAAGGGTCAGTACGGTTCTTGTATCCCCCTTCCAAACGATATCCACCTCGGAGATATAGGCCCAGTAGCTGTTGCGGTCAACGGAATAGACCTGGATGTCATAACTGCCAACCGGAAGTCCCATGGAAAGGACCCCATCGTCGTCAAGGAAAGAGGACCATCTGTGTGAGCTGTTGGCGGTATCCGTGATATATACTATGCTGCCAGCAGCAGGGGAGGAGTACAGGGTATTGTACTGGGAATATCTGTATCCGGCCGGGAAGTTCACTTTCAGCTCCAGGTCACCCTTTGGGAGCAGAGTGATGTTGAACGTCCGATCGTCGCCCTGGTCCAGGTAGAACTTCAGGTCATCATGGGTGAATGCACTGTTGTCGACCTTCAGCGTGTATATCCCTGGGAACATTCTATCAACTGAGAAATTGCCTGCCAGATCGGTCATGAGCTCAACGGTCTCACCTTCCGGATCGGTGAGGATCACCGTCTGCATCTGGGCCGGGTAACCGCTTTCTACCTTCACGTTACCCTGGACGATCGTGTTGTCGATCCTGATGTCCTTGGTCGATTCACCCTGGAGGTCGACCTTGTAATCGGTTATCAGAACCTGTTCCGTCTCCCCGAAGGTATAGACGATGTCATAATTGCCGGGAACAAGGTCTTCCAACCGGTAGCTCCCGTCGTCCTCGAGGCTACAAGAAGGGTATACATTTTCATCCGAGCCTTTCAGAACGAAGGTGATATCTCCCTTCTGGACCAGTTCGTCCTCCTCCTCGGTATAGGAAGAATCCTCATCTATGTCCCAATATATCTTGCCTGACAGTTCCTTCCCGGATATGACCAGGTCCCTGCTCATCTTTCCGTCATTGACCCGCCTCATGGCCAGATCGTCCGATATTTCCATGATGGTGCTGTTGAGGAGTGAGGTTGGCTGTCCGGTGGACTGGTCCATCTGGAACTGGTACAGTTTGTCATACTGGTTCACAAGCTCTCCCTCGGTTACGACCAGGTCTATCTCTCCCGGAGGTACGATTAGGCTGTATTCTCCGTTCGGGCCGGTTATAACATTCCCGTGGGGTATGCCGAAATCATCCAGGACCGTAACACGGGCCCCCGGCACACCGACACCCCTTTCGGTCCTTACACGACCTTCGACAATGGCCCCATCATAGTACATGAGATAGAAGACGCCCTGCCCCAGACCGGATTTCACATCCCCTCCCTCGCTTCTGTATTTTGAAATGGCGACCTTGGATTCCATGGCCTTGTAATCATCCGGGAATGTTGCGTTTGCCTCATCCTTTTCCGAGTAATAATAGGTCCGGTATACCAGTTTCCAGTGGGTCATGTTCCATCCCTGCATGGGTGGAAGGCTCTGGACATCGCCGGAGATCCCGGGGACGGACTTGCCGTCCTTTACAAGTCCCACATCCTCAGGAGAGTAACCGATGTATGTCCTGTAGAACAGGGAATTGTAGAAAAGATCGGTGTAGTACATCTCGTAGTTCTGTATCCTGAACTTGTAACCGAGCCTCTCCGATTCCTCCTTGGCTTTTTCCATGGTGATGGGATTGTCAGGATAATCGGTCCATACCGGGTCTTCGTTGGATCCCCTTGTGTTCTCCTGTGCATAGACCTTGTATTCGAGGAAATCCTGGGTATCCCTGTCGGCAAGGGTTATCGGAGCGTAAAAGATACCGGTATTGCTGCTGGAGAACGGGAACAGACGATAGTCCACGGCAAAATATCTGAGAGACCTTCCCGTTGCCTCCCTCACGTCATGATAGAGGTTCACGATCCCCTCCTCTCCGAGATACATGATAGCCCCCCGCGCTGCTGCATATCTGGCGTTTGGCCAGGTGAGGCCTTTGAAACTGCCATATTTATCGGGGTTGTTCTCGATGATCTGTATATAATCGCCCGGTTTATTGTAGATACGCTGGATCTCATAAGCGCTCTTGGTGGAATTCGAATCGTCACCAAGGTATTTGACCAGAATATCCCA
Source organism: Thermoplasmatota archaeon (assembly GCA_016928095.1). Lineage (GTDB taxonomy): Archaea > Thermoplasmatota > Penumbrarchaeia > Penumbrarchaeales > Penumbrarchaeaceae > JAFGLL01. The sequence goes on along the minus strand of JAFGLL010000123.1, from coordinate 11,984 downwards.
TACCTTATCGGAGAACTTCTGGTCGTTCTTGATCCAGTCACCTTCCAGAAGGCGCGCTGTCATCAGAGCTACTGCCTCCGATTCGTTACTGGAGGCGATCATGGACCCGGTGAACTGGTATCCGTTCTGGAAGTTATCTGCCGTTGTCGGGTGTTTTCCGAGGAGCAGTTCGTCGAAACCATAGTCCCACCAGCTCATGAAAGCAGGTCTGTCCTCGGGTGGAACAGTCTCGTTATCCATGAGTATATCCTGCTTTGCCAACCATTCATAGGAATCCATCCAGTACTCGCTGTGGAGCGAGGACCCGAAGGATCCGAGATATTCAAGGTTGGGATCGAAGTCGCTCTTTGTTTCTGTTGGTATCGCCGCATCGATCGCGAAGAAAAGGTTGGGGAATATGACCAGAAAACCAACGCCCAGAGCTGTTAAGACCTTCCTGAACTTGAAGTACTCCCGCTTCTTTTTATACTTCATGTAGCCGAAGAACCCGATCGACAGGACGAAGATCGGAATAAGCATGAAGGTCAACAGGTTCCTGGAGAGATAGGTGTTCCATCCCTCGGATAATACGAGCAAACTGATGAAGAACACCACTGTCGCGAGGATGGAAAATACTATCGCAAGACCCTCTGCCTTGAAGTAGTCCACCATTTTCACCACCACCCAACCCGCGAGCAGGGCGAATGCTGGTGTCGCATTGAAATTGAACCTGACGGCTGAGAGCGACATGTATATCGCAACTGCCGTCCAGACTATGATGACGATGTAGTCCTTCCTCATACGCTTCGGTATCTTTATCGCAGCCATTACCACGCCCACAAGTCCCAGGAAGAAGGTCGCCGGACCGTAGGTGAACACTACCCTGGAGATATCCGGTGCCTGTGCCTCGGCGATGGTGGAATACAGTTTGGATTTGACGAAATATCCTCCACCGGTGAACAGAAGGTCAGCAGTCTCGGGGAATCCCCACTGGAGTATGAAATATGACATGAAAAGCAGCAGTGCCAGTGTGGGAATTACCAGCAGCCATGGTATATCCCTCGTCGGAACGATGCACACACCCAGGACCGTCATTGCCAGGAGAATGTAGAACCCCTGGCTCCATATCGTTATCGAGAAGACGAAATAATATGGCAGTGAGATCAGAACGACCGTGATGGTCGAGACGAATATCAACATGAAGGTGCCCAGGGCGTCCTCGTTCCTGAAGCGATGGAGAAGGAGCTGGATCATGAAATATATAAGTAATATGGCAAGCACATAAGCAAATCCCTGCCATGTCAGGGCAATGGTGGCGATCGACAGACCGGCAAGGAATGCGTATAGTAGTGCTTCCTTGTTATCCATGGCGAAAGCCCTGAAACCCAGGAGGACCGAATCTGCCTTTCTCCAGTCCGCAATGTAGTTCCTGTCCTTCTGGACGGAGAAGGCCTTGGCCATGAAATACATGGTGACCACAAGGAAGAATACGATGAAGGAATCATGGTCGGTGAACCCGAGGGTCGACCTCTCAATATGAGAGGCCGTGATGGCCAGGAAAAATGCGGCCAAGATCCCGGCCTTTCTGCCAAAGATCTCCTTTCCCAGAAGGTACATGGGGAATATGGTCATCGCCCCCCAGAACGTGGGAGCGAACTCGAAGACCCACCATGTTGAGTTCTCAACACTGAACCCGAAGATGGGTGATAGGGCGATGCCGATCAATGCAATGGACCAGTCGAATACCGGGGGCCTCGGATTGCCTCCGGATATCGGATAGTTCAGCAACGGGTCGATGGTCATATGATGGAAGTCGCTCTGTATGAAGTCGATGACCCTCTTGTGGTATGATGGGTCATTACCCACTATATTGGGTGGCCAGGTGTTGAACGATATCTGATAGTAGAAATATTCCCTGATCAGGAAAGCGAACACGAATATACCCAGCAGGATGAAGATGGTGTTCCTGTTTGCCTCATACCATTCCCTGAGAGGGCTCTTTTGGGGTGGCGTATCTCTTGATGGAACGACCTTCTTCTGGCCCTCTCCGGATGAAGCATCCGCTTTCCGAGCCCGGTCCGTACCTTTCTTCTTTTCGAGCCCCCTGGCTTCCTCCTTGTTCTTCTTCGATGCGGTCTCCTTCTTCTCTGGCTTTTGAGAGACCTTTGATTCCTTCTTCTTCTGTCCCTTCGCCTTGGAGGATCGTGCCCTTCGAGCCATCTCTGTTCACCTGTCAGTTGCCTTCGCCGATATCTGTCCCTAGATGGTCTGGATTGGTGGATAGTCAGCGCTATTGGGGAGCCCAAATATCCTTCTCTTACTTATTCGTTTTTATTGTACTATGTTCAACGTCATGACCATCTGGAGTGACCTGTGTCTCCGGGGGCCTAGAACCGAGGAGTATCGGACCTGTAAGTAAGATGGAGATGGCCATCATCATGAAGACCTGAAGAAGCACATCTGAGGAGAGGTAAACACCGATCCTCTGGACCCTTATCATTATAAACAGTATCGAACAGAAACCTATGACCAACCCGATAGAGGCAAGGACAGGTATGAGTGACATCCTCTGTAATCTGAACGGTCTAGTGGAAAGCGATATCTCGAGCAGGACGATGATCGGTATGACCAGACCTGCGGTCAGGAGTAGCAGGTGCGGAAGGTCCGAGAAAGAAGCGGTAGCAACATGCCCCACACTTACCATCGAGAATATCACCAGCCCCGATATGGAGACGGACCTTTTTTCCCAGAGAAAACCTATGAGAACGATTACCAGCGGGGCAGCCCATAGCGGATTTGGATCTATCAGAACAAGGGACACCAATCCAAGAAAGAGGACCACGAGATATCGGATCATCTGCTCATCCTCCTCAGACCTGTAAGGACCGTATCTCCTCTCTCGCGTGGTCCGATCTCGATCACTCTGGCCCCTGCTGCCATCAGCCCCCTTGACAATCCCTGCTTGATCTGATGGTCCGCATAGGCTTTCTCCAGAACCTCGGGTCTGATATCATTTCTGTCCAGATGATAGACCCAGGAGAATGGCGATACAACCACGACACGGTGTTGCCGAGAGACGGCCATCTTTACCGACCTTAGCAGAGATGGGGCATTGGTCTCCATGTCGGTGATGATGACGACCAGCAGACCGGTCTCTTCGTAAGCCCTCATCTCACGGAACGCTTCGTAAATACCCGTCACACCGTCCCTGGTCCGGGCCGTTCTACCCCTCCTGTCCAGGAAAGGGGAGATATTTTTTAGGAAACCTGTGACCCCCTCATCATCCAGTCGCCCCGGCTCGGAGGGGATGCCCGGGTATTCATCGGTGATGATGGGATTTGGGAGCATGAACAAGGACATCAATACCTTCTCCACATCGGAGGTCCCTGGTATGATATGCTCCCTTACTCCGGTCTCATTGAACGAGATCATCCCCACAGGATGGTTCTGGGCGTTCATGACGATCGCTATCTGAATGGCAAGAGCGACCGCATGGTCAAGTTTCGTCCTCTTCCTTACGAGCTCTCTCATGGAGAAGGAAGTGTCCATGAGGAGCATTGTCGGAAGGTTCGTCTCCGTCTCGAACTCTCTTGTCATTAGTTTGGTCAATCTCGAGGTCGCTTTCCAGTCGATGTCCCTGAACCGGTCCCCCGGCATGTAATCCCTTACGGACTTGAGGTCGGTCTTGAAGGTCCTGGTATGCCTTCTATTGGCTGGTCCCGTGATCTCGAACTGCTTCCTCTTGGACATCAAATTGGCCAGTGCGATATCCTTCTTCGATGCTCTGACGAATATCTCTGTCTCTTGGTCCGTGACGATCTCGGACTCGAAAAGACCTCTCCCCTCGGTCACCTTGAACCTCAATGGCGGGATGCTGAAAACCCCCCTTTCCAGAGGGACTAAGGAGTAGGTAGTATCAAGGGACCTGCCTGGAAATAACTTACCTTTGAAAGCTGTTCCCCCCGAACCAAGTTTGAAATCCTTGGGTATCGGATCGGCTCCCTGAACATCCAGTATCTCACCGGAGGAGAGACTCAACTTCACAGTGAAGGGCGAATCCTTGTATACGATATCCTCCAGGACCTTCCTCTGTGATCGGACATTGACATTTTTGATCATTCCATGGAATTCCATCCTTCGATAGGCAATGTAGAGCAGGATGCCCGATCCCACAACAGCAACCATGAGGTTCCTTGAAAGATAGGCCCAAACGAAGATGACGACAACGCTGGAAGCAATGATCCTGCCCAGGAAGGTGAACCGGCTCCCGCTCAAGTACCCACCACCATTACATCATGGACCAACTTTGTTGACCCTGATGCTGTCCTGAGGTCCACTACCAGGCTCCATTCTCCTTCCGGAAGAAAAAGGGCGACATCGACTGGACCCCATGAAGAGGTAGTATTGAATGCCGTCTCCAGGAAAGTACCGGTCCCCGGTTCGATGATACCCGACAATGGAGCACCGTGTAAAGGCATCCATATGTTTGCATCGTCTATACTGAAAGTGATATTGGCCCATATGTCCTCCTGCAGCATGTTCCGGGCTCCGATGGATATGATGAGCGGGGTCTCATCATCGACCACGGATGGAAGGAGAGAAGGATCACCTCCGACCCCGGCCATGAAGAACTCGATCCTTTCTTCGGCGGCATTCTTCAGATACCCGTCCTGGAACACCCTTACCCAGATGTGGAGGTCCCGGTATTCCCCCCCATCTCTGAACAGGAGGAACCTGAGCTTGTAGGAACCGGGCTCGAGGATGGAGAAATTGCACTTGAGCTCAACGGTCTGCTCATCCGGAACGATGACCTCCATGGCAGGTTGCAGGTTCCTTGATATGGTTACGTTGTCGAAGGAGGGTTGAGTATCGTTCCTGGCAAGGGGATCAAGGGTCATCACGAGCGTGTAGTTCATGTTCTTATGCTCGTGGTTCCCTATGCCTATGTAGATGAAGCTGCTCTCATCAAGGAGCAGGTTCCTGGGGTATCCCTCCGCTTTATGGTTGGGGCCAAGGATATAGAATTCGGTGAAGGATTCCCCCTCACGGGGGACCACGATGATATATACCAGCAATCCGACGGAGAGGACCATCATAACAATGATCCCAACCGTCAATACCTTATCGGTCAGTGTCTGGTCTTGAGGGAATTTCAGGTCGATAACGATAGCGAACCGCTCCTCCCGAGGGACTCGTACCCTTTTATAAATGGCCAAACCGCCAACTATGAGGATGAATGCGAACTGGGATACGAGTATGGGGACCAATCTTATACCCAATGTGTCCGGTGCCCAATCGTAGGTATAATTGAGCACCAGTCCAATAAGCGGTGTGATAGCGATGGAAAGGCCAAGCGAGAGGGCTATCCTCTCCAGACCGTCCAGACCTTTGCCTTTCGGCCATTCGGAACCATCATCTCCATTGTCCTTTACAACTATCTTGCCATCCCGGGCTCTACCCCTGTCCTTCCTGCGTGTTCCGGGGACGGCCCCGCTCTCATCGCCCTTCTCCTCCTCCTCTTGTTCCTCCTCATCCTTGTCCGAGGGAGGCGGCACCTCCTTGCCGTCCATGTCGAAGTACCTCTTCCTTTCAGGATACAAGGCGCAGATCAGAACATACCCCGGGAAGAACAGTATGAAGGGAAGCCCCAGGATGATCCGGATGACATCCAATTTCGGGAAGATCAGTATGATCAGGACCAGGACCAGGGATGCTCCGATAACAGCATAAAGATCGTAAGGCCTGTCCCTGACCTCCAGCTTCATCGCTTGATATGAGAGATTATTAGGTTATATCGTTTATGTTCCACCCGGAGGTACGGTTGGGGATGGACAGTTCGATCAGAGGGGTGTCTCGATCTCCTTTTGAGGTTTGAAACCGAGACCATAGACCTCATGAAGATCGGATATCACCATGAACGCCCCGGGATCCTCCTCCACCACGATCTGGCGAACCTTGTATATGTTTCTCCTTGTTACCACACAGAACAATACCTCTTTCTGTTTCCCGGTGTAACCACCCTGCCCGTGCAATATCGTGACCCCGCGTTCGATCTCATGAAGTATCCGCCTGTTCATGGGCTCCCAGTTGTCGGATATGATGTACAGCCCTTTGGTATTTCCCAGACCCTCGACAACCACATCCACGGTCTTGGAGGAGACGAATAGGGCAACGAAGCCTATCAATGCATACCCTACATTCCCGAAGGCCACTGCACCTGCGGAGATCACAAGGAGATCGAAGAGCATGAAGGCCTGACCGGCGGTCAGCACCCGGTATTTGACGGCGATCTGTGCGATGATGTCGGAACCTCCCGTGGAGCCCTGTGCTCTGAAGACGAGACCGAGCCCGGCTCCCAGGAGGACCCCCCCGAATATTGCCGCCAGAAGAGGGTCCAGATCGCTCAGTACCTTGATACCGGTCGGATCCGAGAGAAGATATGAATGGGTGTTCAGGACCCTCCGGTAAACGATCCTGTCCAGGAACTCCACCATGATGGAGAACATCATGAAGCCGTAGAAGGTCCTGATACCGAACCTCCTGCCGAGCATCTTTATACCGATCAGGAACAGGGGGAGGTTCAGGGCCATCATGGACAGGCCAAGGGGTATTCCGAGGCTGTTCCTCAGGATGATGGAGATACCTGAGACGCCTCCCGCCGAAGCCTTGTAGGGGTCCAGGAACCAGAGCAGGCCAAGCGACATGATGACAGCACCCAGGGTGATCATCAGGTAATCTTTAATGACCTTGTGAACGACCCTACTGTCCTTCAAGGATGGCACGAGCCCGACCTCCCGATAGCGAGAGATGGGTTGAGTTGGAACCTTTATTGATAATTTACGGTCGGGACATCAATCCTCTTGATCCTCTACCTCATCCAATTCTTCCAGTTCCTCTAGCTCATCGATATCATCCCACTCGGGGACCTCTTCTGTTTCCGGACCCGTTCCATCGATCTCATTCTCATCCCATTCAGCAATATCTTCCTCATCCTCGTCCCAGAGAGGGACCTCGTTGGAAAGCTCCCTCCCTTCTTCGTGGTCCTCCCCGGACCATTCCGGAACCGGGGCATCTTCTCCATTGAAGACCGCTTCCACATTTGGGTCAACGACCTCTTCGTCAACAGGAGATGGCGCTTCCCGGACAACCTCGGGAACGATCATAGGTTCGGGAGGTACATCAGCGGCAGCTGTGTCGGAGATCACCCCCTCTTCGATATCGCTCCTCCTCTTCCTTGCTTTTTTGCCTGTCTTGGGTCGTATATAACCCGATCCCTCCTCTGTCGTTTCGACCTTCTGTGCTGAAGCCGGTGGCAGGTTTGTCGATGGTGCTTGACGGGTGGGCAGTGATCCGGTAACAGGGGGTGGAGAGATCCCCATCTTGGGCCTATGGGGTGCCTTTATTGCCATTTTTTCATGTTGTTTTGACCTTTTACGTGAAATAATGATGCCCAGCACCATGACCACGAGGAGCAGGCCCACAGCAACTGATCCGATGATACCTAGGGTTGGGATGGAGCCTATGCCATCTTCATCCGAGGGCCCGGTTCCTGCATCCACCACGAAAGACCATTCCTCCTCATGCGAATTACCGGCCAGATCGATGACCTTTAAAGTGATCCTGTGTTCACCTTCCACAAGGTTTTCGAATGTGTAACCGTTACCCGTGACAACAGGACCATAACCTTCTCCATCGATATCTATCAATGTCGAAGCGATACCTGACCCATTATCCTCCGCTGTCCAGTAGATAATTGCACGATCCTTGGAAACGGATGACCTCGCAAGGTCGATCTTCAGGGTCGGGGAGGTCAGGTCCACAATGAAGCTCTCCGAGTTCGATATGAACCACTCCCAACCGACAAGGTCCCTTGCTCTCAAGGTGAATACGTGTTCCCCCTCTTCCAGAGTGAGGTTCACAGATGTTGAGCGGGGGTCAAGGAATATGACATCATCATCCAGTTCCAATGAAAGGTTCGCTATGCCATATCTATCGATCGCGGTCCAGCTAATATTGAACCAGTTCCTTCCCATGGACCCTACCGGTTCATTTACCCATTTGAGGATCGGGGGGAACAGGTCGACGATGACCTCGATGGTGATATTCACCAGATTCCCGGCAAGATCGGAGGCGATCAGCGATATGTTGTGCCTTCCATCGACCCCGATCGTCGTGGAGTAGGACGATCTTCCCAATACATCTATGAAAATGTAATGATCGATCACGAGTGTAAGGTTATTGAGTTGATTTAGATCGGAAGCCTTCCATGTGACCAGGACCGTTGAATCCATCAGGAAGTCACCATCCTTCGGAGAGATGAGATCGACGATCGGGGGTTCCGTGTCGATGATGAAGGATATTTCCTTTTCAACGGTGTTGCCGGCAGGATCGGTGGCCTTGATGGTCAGTCGATGGCTTCCCGATATGAGTGAGAGGTTCCTTGATGTGGATCTGCCCAGGTCCTCGAACGGGCCGTCATCGATCGAGAGTTCATACCTCTGGACCTCTTGATCGAACTGTTCCCTTCCAACCCACACCACTTCGAGTTCCTGGTCATTGATGATGGAACCATCCTCCGGGTTCAGGAAGTCCACCAGAGGGGGTTTGGTATCCCTTATCACGGTTGTCGAGGTCTCGATATAGTTGCCATAATCATCGACCAGTCTCACGGACAATACATATTCCCCATCCGCCGGAAGCGAGATCTCCACGGCCTTGGCTCCACCAAGGTCCTCCAGGACACCTTTTCCGATCCTGTAGAACGAATGCTTCCATGGGAAATCACCTGTATGATCCCATCGGAACATGACCGCCGCCCCCCTGGTCGCGGCCCCATCCAGAGGTTCGAGGATATCGATGCCGGTATCCCCTCCGATGTTTATCGGTATGCTAAGGTTCGTGATGGAACCGGCCAGATCATAAGCACGAATGTTCATGATATGAGGTCCGTCAGGCAGAAGGTCCGAGAACTGTGTGGTCCATGTCCTGTCGATATATGGGCCCTCGTCGATCCGGAACTCCACCCGGTCGATGCCATAGTTATCCTTCGCCGAGAAATTGAAGGTCACATAGTTGTTCGATAAGGTCGAGTCGGATTCCGGTGTCCTGAGGACTATCTGAGGAGGGGTCAGATCGACAGTGAATATTAAAGCCTTCGAGAATTCCAGTCCATCGTCATCCCTTACGGTCACCCTTATCGTGTGGACCCCTTCACTGAAGATCCTGGTGATGATCCTGGAATTGGTAGAGAGGAAGGTGATGGAGCCATCGATGTCCAGGGAAAGGCTCACGGGTATGAAATATGGTCTTACCGTCCACCTTATCTGGTGTGTATCCGTTGAATTATATCCCCCGTTCGCCGGATTATCCAGATCGAGTACATCCTCTGTATCCGGGACCGATAACTCTACAACGTCCTCCCCGTACAGTTCGGCCAGATCGTATGTCTTTAACTTGATCCGGTGGTTGCCTTCTTCAAGGAAAAGACTGTGGTGTGTCTTTTCTGTGACCTCCACGAAGGGAGCACCATCCTGGGAGAGCATCACCCTTGAGATGCCAGAACCTGTATCGGAAGAGGTCCAGGTTACCCTTGCATAGGAACGTGGGTATATGCCTGACCCGGGTGCCGTTATGGTGACCACCGGTCTCGTTATGTCGAAGTACGGGTTTGTTGAGGGTCTTGTATCCAGTCCGTTGCTGGGGATCGTGTAATTCACATCAACGATGCCGTCGTTATCCGCGTCCGGCTGCCGGTGGTTCGCCCAGAAGTTACCGGTCGATCCCACTGTCCATTTGTTCTCGTAGTATACATAGTAATAGAGCTGGGTTGCCTGTGCGCCGCCTGTCGAATTGTCGGTTCCCGCATTGTGATAGAAGATATTCCTCCATATCTTGTTCATCAATCCGTTATTGAGAACGATCGCATACGAGGTGCAGTTCCCGAAGTAATTGTATTTGATATGGGTATAGGTCACTCTTGTCTCGTAAGTATTGCCAGTATTGATACCTACATTGCAGGATTCGAAAGAATTGTTCTCTATTACCTGGGGGGTGGCATCCGTCTGCCATGTGATAGTATCAAAGTATATCCCGTCCCCCACCGCCTGAAAATGGTTGTTTGAAATTATCAGTCGATAAGATGTCTTGATCCAGAGCGCGTCCCCACCGGAATTGCGGAAGATATTGTCCACGATCCTCGAGCCGGTATTACCGTTCTGGACCGTGACCTGTGAATCTAGAAATGTGGAATTGTCGATCAGCCCGTTGCCATGGAACCTGAGATCCTCGTATGCAACACCGATGCATTGGTTCCTCTGGAACCTATGCCCCGTCCCCTGGTCATTGTAATATATCCTTCCAGCCCCGGTCACCGTATCCTCGGAAAATTTGGAATCCTGTATGGTGAGGAAGTTGCAGTTGATGAACTCGAAAGAGCTGCTCGTGTACTTTATCCTGGAGAAATTGCTCTCGGTGATGATCAGATCGTTCAGGAGATTGCCGTAGATCACCCTGGACCGGTCGACCGTGGTGACGTTCTCGATCACGATATTGTCAGCATTATAAAGGAACAGGGCCCAGGAGGTGGAGCTCGAGAATGTGATGTTGCGCAGTATGAGGTGAACCGTCGTGTTCTTGACCTGGATGTTGTACGGGCCCATATCAAGGTCCGATACTATGTAGGGGTTCGATTGGGACCCTGTCCCGCTCCTCACATACGTGGAAGAGAACGAGCCACCCCCCTCGAAGATCAAATTTTCGTGGACCTCTTCAAGACCTTGGGAGAGGATAGGTGGTCCGGAAAATGCCAGCAAGATCAAAAGTGTGATCGATGCCATTGAGAACAATATGTTCGGGGAAGGGCTTTCTGGCCTCACGGCTGTCAAATCGTTGATGTGTGTATTTATATGTTTAGGGACAGTTGTGTAACAAGGACGAGAATGGGCAGTGTCAGGACCTCTCCCTTATCAGTCTGATGAGCCCTTTGGCATCCCCTGTGGATCTCAGTTCCGAGACCTTGATGATCGATGTCCCGTCGATCTTGCGGACCTCTACCGCATCCGAGACGACCACCATAGAATCACCACCGGTTATCCTACTGATGCAGGTCAGGTCCCTTGCTTTGCTCCTGATCCCCCTTGGACCGATACCCACTGACGCAAGAAGGAGTTCTCTTTTATCTCTGGCAAGAGCATCGAAAGGACATCTCCGGGTAGGGAGCACCTCCAATCCGATGGAGTCAAGATGTTCCAGGACCTCTTTTTTCATGCCGTGGAATGCCTCGAGGCCGTCCCGTATGGACTGTAGCTCGTCATCGTACGAGAAGGGATCCATCGGCAGGATGAGGGGGGTCTTCACGACCTCTTCCATCTTCAATGCCACGTCGATGACCGCCCCCATCCCTGCTTCGTACATCTGAACAGCCTTCCTTGTGACCCCGACCGCCTCCGCCAGAGCACCGAGGGAGATGTTCATCATCTCCCTCCTTTGCCGAAGCAGAGCACCGTCCAGGGTCACGAAGAAACCACCAGGACCGTGGTATATCAAGGGAGGGACCTCCTCAATAAGATGGTCGAACAGTGTATTGAAGGTGAGGAGCGGAATGCCGTAACTAACATACAGCACACCATCATGATAGGGTAGTGAGGGGGTTGACGGGACCAGTATCATAGGGGAACCCTTGAGGACCTTTGTTAGGTTCACCATGTCCCGGGACACATGCGGTGATAGTTCCTCTTTGGCCATGATGACCTTGATCAGCAGCAGTCGATCGTCCCTTCGTGATACCAGATTGAAACTCACATCACCCGGACCTTTGAACTCAGAGGTGACGAAACCTGACCGGTCCAGTATGGTCATCAGGTCCTTGATCAGATCTTGGGGTTTCAGCCCGGTGCCTCCATGGACCCGATATGCACCCTATGATAATAAGAGTGTTGCAGGGGTCTCGGAAGAGAGGATTGTTCAGCATATTGGAGTGATACACCTAAGAAACAGCTACTCCCCTG
>JAFGLL010000122.1 GCA_016928095.1 Thermoplasmatota archaeon | reverse complement strand
GGGTGTGAAGTGGGTCAGATGAGGTCCAATGAAGTGGACCTGAGGGTGGTCGAACCTCCCTTTGCCGATGCAGGGTCCGATTTTGACAGTTCGCGGTATGTTATCTTCGGTGTTCCATACGATGCAACGGTCGCCCACCGAAAAGGTGCATCAGGGGCTCCAGCCATCATCAGAGAGGAGACCTATAATTTCGAGACCTATCTCATGGATCTCGAGGTGGAGCTCGAGGAGATACCGATCTGCGACATCGGCGATGTTGTGGTGAATAATATCGATGTGGAACAGGAGAAGATGCTCAGGGATGTGCATAAGATTTCCTCCTTCCTGCTGGAGGAGGAGAAGATACCCATCCTGATGGGTGGGGAGCATTCCATCACCGAGGCCTCCGTCAATGCATTCATGGAGATGTACCAGAAAAAGGGCGGGATCGCTGTGATACTTGATGCCCACCTTGATTTCAGGAACGAGTATCTCGACAACCCTCATTCCCACGCATGCGTGACCAGAAGGCTCGTGGAAAGGTGGGGGGCGGATTCCATTTTCCTTATAGGGGTCAGGTCAGGGTGCGCAGAGGAGGTGGATGAAGCCAAGAGGATGGGGCTCAGATACGTGACCTCAAGACAGGTCCAGGCTCTCAATATCACGGATATCATAGATGACTGGGACAGCGGTTTTTCAATAAGGGACAGACCCATCTACCTGTCGATCGATATTGACGGCATAGACCCCGCTTATGCACCGGGAACGGGAACACCCGAACCATGGGGTATGACCTCCTGGGATGTCCTCAGGATAATGGAGGAGCTGTATCAGAACGTCCGAGCAATGGACGTGATGGAGATCTCTCCCGAGATCGAGAGGTACGCCACACCGGCGCTTGCAGGGAAGCTCATTCGCCAGATGATCGGGTTGAAGGAGATGAAGCTCAAGGATCCGACCTGGCTTGAAAAGGTTTAGGTTCGGCCAACCCCCTACTCCTCTCTTTATATATCCGTCGTAATGGTACTTGACCGGATGGGAGTAGATTTCGAGCGAGAGCTGAAGAGGCTCCTCGGGGGGGACCTGCAAGCCCTCGTCAAGATGAAGAAGACATGCTCCGCACTTGAATGTCTTGGATACGGTGTGATGGAGCGGTATCCTTTTATGGTCATCAGAGGAGCGGGCTCTTTCGGGGTCGATCTGGTAGCTCTGAGGGGCGAGCTTTCCTTCCCTATCGAGGTGAAATCCTCGATCCACCCCAAGATATATCTCAGTCAGCCTAGGTTGAAGGAGCAGTTGGACCAGTTCCTGATCGACTGCCGGCGCTCGAACACATTCCCCGTCTACGCCTACAGGTACAAAGGGGTGAGGGGGGATCCGTGGAGGGTGTTCACCCTGCCGGTCGAAGGCCTCAGGTATTTTTCGAGGGTCCTGAACGCCAGGATACCCCATCTCAAACCCACACATGGGGGTAATTATGTAATGACCTGGGAAGAGGGCATGCCTCTCTCGGATTTTCTGCTGGAGATCAAGAATATAATGAATGAAGTGGAAAAAAGGTAGATACGCGTTCAGCTTCAACCGTTATGGTTATATCGTAGTTGTTAGAATGGTATCACACCTCGTTGGAGGCTCCAGGATGAAAACGCGCCTGATGATATTGCTTCTTATCAGCCTGCTGCTGACCCCTCCCCTTTCCACCCACGTTCCAGCATCGGGTTCGGAGCCTTCGGGAATCAAGATATCATTGCCTCCTCCGACAAAGGTATTATCATCCAACGTCACCGGCGGGCTCTACAACGGACTGATCACATACGAGGATGTTGTCTTGATAGTCAATGACAACTCGGCCATGTCAAGGGAGATAGGTTCGTATTTTGCCATTAAAAGAGGTCTTCCCCAGATCAATATCATCAACATCTCGGTCCCGGAAAAGGAGATAATCACCGAAACCGAATACGACGAGCTTGCCCGGCAGGTGAGGGAGAACCTGTCTGCCAGGGGCCTGACGGACAGCATCAATTACATGGTTACCACGAAAGGCGTTCCTCTCAAGGTGACATCGGGCGAGACCAACATGAACTATCAGCTGTATTATGAATCCGCTTCCGTTGATTCAGAGCTCATGCTGCTGGACAGCCCTCTGGAGTATGGGGTCCACGGTCTGTGGTGGGAGGACAATCCCTATGCGGGATCGAACACCCCCTTCTCACGTGAAGAATACGGGATCAGGCTCGTTACCAGGCTGACCGGTTACACCAAGGAGGAGGCGATGGCCCTTGTGGACAGGGCTGAAAGCTCGTTCGGGGTTCGAGGCAACGCTCTGCTCGACATGGACCCGACGAAGAACGGTTCGGGTAATTATCGCCAGGGGAACGAATGGATGGCCCAGGCTCACCAGTGGTTGATAGGGAACGATCATGTATCCTACCTCGAGACCACCAGGGAGTTCTTTTCAGAATGGGAAGATACCATGGCATATTATTCCTGGGGCTCGAACGACGGGGACTGGGGCGAGGGGCAGATGACCAACGGTGGTTTTGAGTCCGGAACAGGCCCCCAGGCTTCCGGGTGGACATACGAGGAGGCAGGAGGAATAGCGGTTAGGTCGTCGGAATCCACCTCCTCCGGGTCCTGGGCGCTGAAACTGGAGAGGACAGGAAGTGGCGTCCTGAGGGCTTACCAGGATATCGATGTCCTATATCTTGACCATCGGTACATCCTCGACGGCCGTATGAGCCCAAGCGGTGTGACGTCGCCGGGAGCACGTATCGTGATCGAAGGATATGACGGGAGCATGAACCTGCTATGGACACACACACTGGCGAACCGTACAGGCAGCAGGAACTTCGATTCGTACCAGGACCCCATCGAAAACCACACAGAGGTCGCCAGATTAAGACTGATCATGGAGCTTCTTGGAGACGGTGTGGTCTATTTCGACGGCCTGAACCTCAGGGTTATCAGACCCCACAATCAGTGGTTGAACGGGTCCATAGCGGAGACCATTGTATCCACCGGCGGTCGTTCCATGACCTACGGTACTTGGTATGGCCAATCCCTTGTGGCCGATATCATCAGGGACGGAGCGACCGGAATAAAAGGTTACACATGGGAGCCTTTCCTGACAGCAGTATCCAGAGCGCAGATACTGATACCGGCCTACTACTTTGGCTACGGTCTTGCGGAATCCTTCTGGATGGGGTCGCCTTACGTGTCCTGGATGGGTACGGTGATCGGGGATCCCAAGTGCACTCCGTTCATAAACGAGAGGCCCGATATGGGGCCGGCGATCGATGAGGAGACGATCTGGACCTGGGTCGATGAGGACGGGAATCCGGGAGTGACCGTTGCCATATACAACAAGGGGAACAGGTCCGTGGACCAGGGCCTCATCACGTTCTTTATGGAGGGGGAGGCCAAATTCCATTCTGAGATCATCGATATACCGGTTGGCGGGAAGGTCGAGATAAATCTTTCATCAAAAGATCACCCCATCATTGGCAAGCATACCTTCACGATCCTCCTGGACCCCGAGAACAAGGTATGGGAATACGATGAGAAGAACAACATGATAGAGGCATACCTCGAGGTCAACGCCGTACCACAGCTGCATGTCGAGCTCCCCTCCACACGGGTGGTCAGGACCGAACCGTTCTCCATCATGGTCAGTATCGAGGACCAAGATAGCGATATCTCCCCCGGGAACCTCGAGTTCCAGATGATCGGACCGACCGGGAGCGGGTACACGCCGTTCCTAAACTGGACGAACGGCAACTCGACCATGTTCGAGGCGGAATACCTCTTCATCCCACCCTGGAACGCCTCCATCGGTTTTTACTCCCTCAAGGTCAGGTACACGGACCCCGGTGGCAGCTTCGATAATATCGACCTCGGTCCGTCCATCAGAGTGGTAAATGCGGAGCCAAAAGTGATCGCCCAGCTATTCCCTGGAACGGTGGAAAGAGGGGGCGAGGTCATCATGAACGTCACATGGACCGACCAGGACACACCCACCGGAGCCCTTGATATCGAGGTTCATGCCGAGAGGTCGCCAGGAGGAAAGATGTATCCCATCGGGACGGTGCAGACCTCGAACTGGACGGTCACCTGCAGATTCATCATTCCTCCCGAGGACCCCTCGAACACATGGACGTTCACCGCAGCGGTAACGGACCTCAACGGTGGGAAAGCCTCATGGTCCGGGTATCTACGCTCCTTTAACCGGCCTCCGACACTCGAAGTGATCAACGGGACAGGGGTCATGGTCACCAGGCTTGACAGTGCGAAGTTCGTCGTTCTTTACAGGGACCCTGAGGGGCTTCCATCAGGGACCATACTGGCAAGGGCGTTCGGCCCGGAAGGTTCAAGATCCGCGAATTTCGTGTTCACCACGGAGTTGCACATGGAGAGCGACAGGGCCATCGAACTGATAGTACCGGCCAGTGGTCTCCCCCTGGGGAACTACTCCCTCATTTTCACCTATAAAGATGACGAGGGAGGCGGTGGCGAATTGGTGGTAGGGTCGGCGTTCTCCGTGGAGAACATCATCCCGGTCATCGAGAGCCTGTACATCAGCTATCCCCACGGTGAAGGGGTCTATGGAGAGACCTTCCTTCGAAGCCGGTCGGTAACTCTGACCATCAATGTTATTGACCAAGACAGCACGGGCACGTCTCCCCTTGTCAAGGCGATCATAAGCTCCAGGTCTGGGACACTGGAGCAGGAGCTGTTCTTCGATCTGAGGGGCGAGGACACGTTCGTGGTAAAGGTGTCAACCGATAGTTCATGGCCTCTGGGGAATTACGGCATGGAGGTCTCTGTGAGGGACCCCGATGGTGGCAGTATCTCCCTGCCGGTACCCCTCTTGTTCGTACTCGATGCCGAGGTCCCGTTCCTGCAGAGCGGTGAGCTCTTCCTGGACCTGAAGATGAACGCTTCCCTGGAGGTTACGTTCGGGAAGGGGCCAGGGGCTACATCGCCAGGGTCAGTAGAGGTATATCTCTTTTCCGAGACAGGGGATCTCGTGGCCTCTTGTCCTCTGGTCGACAGGAACGGGGCGGGTCTATGGTCCGCCGTGGTCCCGGTCGATGAGGCGCCTGGTTCCGGTAATCTGATGATGATCGATGATAACGGAAGGACGGTCTGGTTCAACGATTCCCTTTCGATCGAAGTAGAGGAAGCACCCCCAGAACGTCGGGATGGGCCGGAAGATGACAGTAATTCGGTCCTTCTGATCATGCTAGCGGTCCTGGCCGTCATTCTGTTGCTTGCCGTGGTTTTGATGACCTTCATCATGCTCCGAAGAAGGTCGGAGGAGGTATTGGTCCCCGCACCGCCACCTTTCATCGGAATAGAACCTCAGCATGTTTCCACCCTTGGTCCAGCAGCCTTGGAAGCTCTCCCTCCAAGATCCAAAGGAGAGGAGCGTCTGAAACCGGTTCCTGCCCCGGTCCCGTCCCTACCCCCGGGAACCACCCTGGAGGATGGGTCTTTGTATCACAAGCCTGACCAGAGGTCCTCACAACCCGATAGCAGGAGCCCTGTAAAAGCCCTGATCGAACCCGTCAGCCCGGGGGAAGGGGATAACGCCGCTCGTCCGACATTCCCGAAGGATCCTCGAGGGGGCGGACCCTCTGCGGAACTTTCTAATACACCAAGTGGTGTCGCCCCACCCGACCCATATGTTCGAGATACCCACGATACTAACATCGACCGAGATCCTGGCCAAGGCCAACCGCAGGGCCCAGAAGGTTCAGGTCGCTGACCCTGATTTTCGTTTCAGGATGCAGAAGCTGAACCGCTCCAAGGTCGAATCCTTTGCAGGTGTTGTGGATTCCACTCTCGAGAGATATATAAAGGCGTTCCCCTCCTTCAACAGGCTACCTCCGTTCTACATGGCGCTGATAGACCTGCTCACCCCGATCGACGATATAAGAAGGATACTGGGACGCCTCGAGGGTGTCAGAAAGCAGGTTGGTATCATAAAGATAAAAACGGTGAGGCAGATCGATCGGACCTCGAAACCGGATTACATGGAGTTCAAGAGGAAGGAGGCCTACGGGAGAATATCGTCCATGGTCAAGGACCTCGATGATGACCTAAATCGCCTGGCGGAGGCCAGGAGCAAGTTCAAACAGCTACCGTCCATCCCGACAAAGCATCCGACCATCGTGGTTGCAGGATATCCCAGTGTTGGCAAGTCCCTGGTCGTTCGGGAGATCTCGACAGCGGACCCAAAGGTGGCCCCTTATCCTTTTACAACTCAGGAGCTGACCGTGGGCTATTTCGACATGCACAGGACCAGATACCAGGTGGTGGATACCCCCGGCCTCCTGGATCGTCCCTTCGAGGACCGTAACCTCATCGAGAAACAGGCGATCCTCGCTCTGACCCTGCTGACGAACAAGTGCGTTTACATTGTCGATCCAACGGGTCACTGCGGTTTCCCTCTTGCCCCTCAGTTGGACCTACTGTCATCTGTAGCAGAGGCCATACCGGATATGGAGTTCATCGTTGCTGTCAACAAATCGGACCTGAAGGTCCCCGATGATGTCGATCTCCCCTCCATCGACCGGGCAGTGGAAGAGCTTGGGGTCAGATGCTTGGCCTTCTTGAAGATCACTGCCAACTCCCGGGATGGCCTGGAGGAGTTGAGAAAGACCATGGTATCGGTCCTCGAGAGAGCGGAGGACAAGCCCTGGGAGGACTTCCAGGAACCTGACACCTCGATATCGGGGAAAGCGGGTCGCTCGACCCATGAGAGATAGTAATTAGGTTCGAAGAAAGGATCACGACCCTATCAGCTCGTCGATCTCCAGATGTTCCTCAAGATAGTTGATGATCCTTCTGAGCATCTCCCCGTCCAGCTCTCCATCGAATTCGATACGGATGTCGTGTGTGAATTCGGTATGGACCTTATCGACCGTCACATGGGCTTCCGTGTCCCCTTCTTCCCCGAGAATGACCCTGGCCTCGGCCTCATCGAGCTTCCTGTTCGAAGCCATTTCCTTCATTGTCTTCAGGACCGATCTTAGGTCCCACTCGTCCTCGGGATGGTCGTAGATAAGCTCCCCGTTGAACCTCAGCTCCGCGAGGTTCTTGAACCTGGCCTTCGCCAGGGCCCTCAGGACCTTGTCCAGGGTGGACAGCACATCGAAATCGCCTTCTTTGTTATCGAGCCCGATCAATCCAAGCATTTCCGAGAAGACGCCGGTGTCCTTGCGGACGTCGTCCACCTTGAGATCGATCTTGATGATGGGGTCCTTCACGCTGGTTATAACCTTGGCCTTCTCATCCTTCCTTGCGCCCTCCCTTTCCGGGAAGAGCTCGGGAGCTGGCAGGATACCCAGGAACTGCCCCTCGAGCCTGGCGGAGTGCTTTCCGGAGCTGCCGGATATTACCTTGATGTCCCTTTCAACACCATACGGGTCTTTTTTGGCCATGTGAGGTCCATCACATCCGCCCTATAAATATCACATCCCGGACAGATGGCTGTATCCATGAAGCTCGAAAGTAATATTATGGAGTAGAACGATATTAGAGCGGGGATCACTTGGCAGCATTGGAAGAAAATATTCACTGGATCATAATCGCAGTGATAGTCCTGTGTGTGTTCCTCTACGCGATCGTGGTCATCATCACGATCCTGAAAAGGAAGATGAGGGTGAGGGACGCCTCGAGAGAGATCGCCCTTTTAAAGATGGACCTCCTGTCGAAGCAGGCGCATCTGGAGAACCTCATTGAGGATTCTGTCCAGTGGTCACCTCGCGACCTCAAGGATTACGACCGGACCCTGGAGGACCAAAGGATAATGAAGTCGAAGCTGGACACCGGAACGGTGATATCTGACAGCAAGGTCAAAAGACTTGAGCTGGGGAATGAGACATACGAGCTCTTCGAGACCCTGGAGAAGATAAGGAAGTACGAGGACAAGCTCTACGGAGAGGGTGTCCTCGACAAGGGGGGATGATGATCACCGATCCCAAGACGGCAAAAAGGAGAGGAACTTTAACCCCCTCTGTCTCTATGGAGGTCCGCTCTGCAATAAGGGCTTTCTTGCTGGCCCATCGGGACGGATACACCGGAACCGCGGTAAGGGACCTGATCCTGTACATCAACGCATATCACAAGATAAGTTTGACACCGAAGGATGTCGAGGCACTGATCATGAAGGAGATGAAAGGCATAGCAGTTGAAATGAAGGCCATGCATATGGAGGAGGACCTGTTCTCCCCTTCAGATACCAAACGCAAGATCAATCTGGGATCCTGTTTCTGTCCGGTATGCTCCAAGTTCAAGAACTACAAGAAAGAGTGTCCCCACTGCGGGAACCATGAGATGACGGTGTAGGAGGTAGCAAGATGCCCAGCGATATACCGGGACAGGCAATGCTTCTGGACGCCGCATCATCGATCTCGGACAATCTCCTCTGGATACTGATAACCATAGGTGTCGCGATCTTCATTGCCGGTATCCTCACGATAATCCAGTACTGGAGCAAATACAGCTACAAGGTGAAGGTGGAGGAGCTCGAGGCCAAGCACGAAAAGCTCAAGCGCTATGCTAGCTACCAGAAGAGAAGGTCCCTGAGGGATGCAGTGTCGATGCTGACCCCCGGTGAGAGGAAACACCTGTACTCCATCTGGGAGGACAATTCCATCGTATCCAGAAAAGCCCTTTTCAGGCTGAACGAGCTTGAGGACCGCCTTAAAAGGGCCGAGAGAGGGGCCGAGCTATCATGGGCCGAAGGCAGGATCAGCGAGGTGAAGGATACCGAAAAGAAGTTGTTCCCCGGGGCTTACCCCTCCGAAGGGAGGTCCAAGAAGTGAGGTTGAAACCCGATAGGAGGGCACCGGACCTTTACACCATGGTGAAGGAGACCATAAAGCCGGTCAGGAAGCAGGGGGACCCTCCCGAGGAGGACCTCGAGAATATGGACGGTTTCATCTGCGACCTATGCCTTGTGCCGATAAAGAGGTCAGAGATCTCACAGTGTCCCTTCTGCGGGAGATGGATATGCAGGGACCGGTGTTATTCCGAGGATGAGCTCTGTTGCAAGTCGTGTGCCGGTATCATTCGTCTCATGAGGGAATCCGTGGTTCTTGGTGAGCTCAGGGCGCCTCCGGATACCCGCAACGGGAAAGAGGATACCCTGAAAAAGAACCGATGATTCTACGTAACCGCCGGAAATCTTTTAAATCAGGGACCCAAGGTCATGTTATGAACAGGATGAGGATCTTCTCTGCTCTCCTCACAGGTGCTTTCATAATGGCCATTGCAGGAGCGGTCATATCGACATATACAGTGGTCATCGGAGATCCTTTCGTCTTGGCCGGGCAGGATGATGACGGTCCGATCGACAACAAGAGCGATCCTTCCGTACCCCGACCTGATGATGACCCATCCCCCGAGGACACCGATGAGGGACTACCAGGATACGTGTATGTCACCTTGAGCTTGGCCATAGGGGGAGCGGTCGTCTTCCTGGCAGGGTCCGGCAACCTCTACCTGAGGTCGAGAAGGGGCGAAAACATTGTCAGGGCCGACCTCCTGGACCTTATCACCGTGAATCCGGGTATCAACCTTTCCTCGATCCGCAGGGAGCTTCAGCTCTCTCAGGGGGCTGTCTCCTATCATATAATGAAGCTCGAAAAGCTTGGCAAGGTCTATTCGGACAAGGGCTCGAAAGAGAGAAGGTATTACCCTTCATCCATGGGATACACGGCAGCCATGAAGCAGTCCCAGGCGGACGAGATAGGGTCCATTCTGTCGAACGACACATCGAGAAGCATTGTGAGCATGCTGAGGGAGAGACCGATGAGCCAGAACGAGATAGTCAACGAGCTCAGCGTGTCCCCTTCCACTGTACACTGGCACATGGAAAGGATGAAGAAAGCTGGCCTGATATCCAAAGAACAGAGGGGGCGTTCCGTATACTACGAGCTCAGGGACACCTCCGATAGGAACACATAAGACCTTCGCAGAGGCACGGGCGTGTTCCCGCCATTTTCAATAACCCCGGGGAAAGGTTAATGAGATACTATCCCTTGATTGTGATGGGTGTAAGGTTTGACGGTCATCGTCCAGAATCCATTGGATGTCATCATATCACTTGAGACCGAGGAGGAGCTGACAGGCAAGGAGATGTTCGCCCTGGCAGATGCTCTGGACGGTTACGAGATAGTCAAGGAGATAGAGGATAAACTGGTGGTCGATATCGTCGAGATATCCTCTGCAGGCGTATTCGCGGTCCACATCATTCCCAAACAGATGCTCACGTACAAGGACCTGATCTTTTTTATAGAGGACATGGTCTCGAACTCCCTGAAAAGGGAAGACCTCCCATTCGAGACGTTCAAGGTCAAGAAGGTGCTTTTCAGGACCGCAGAGCTGGGGAAACCTTCCGAGACGTCCACGGAACTGAACGACATCAAGGAAAAGGTAAACAAGATGTGGAAGGGTTATACGAAGGACCAGATGAGGTCCTATGTTTGAAGGGGGACCTCTCCAATGAGCGAGGGTCCCTGGTCCTACCATTTCGGGTCGATCGATGTCCTGTCGAGGATGGGCGAGCTGAGGTTATGCGGGTCCCGATATCAGCTCCCGTTATTACTTGACCCTCTAAGCGTTGATGGGGACTTCAGGACCCTCCCTATCCTCTCGAAATGGGAGGGTGTGGGGATCGATATCAGGGATGTGGAGCCTTCGGGTGACGTGCCCTGGCCCCTTTTACGTCCTCAGCAGGAGGCATTGAAGGACACTGGTGCCCTGTCCCTTGTTCCGGTTATTTCATCCGCACGAAAAGCACTGTTCTGTGGCCCCGATGGTAAGATGCAGCGATTACCCGTCCATGTTCTTCCATATTTCAGCATTCTGATGAGGGAACCCAGGAAGGCTGCAGAAGCCTTGAAGATGTTTGCCATCGAGGATTCCCTGCACCTGCCGATCTACCTGCCGGGAGTGGTGGACCGGGGAAACCTGGAGGTCCTGTTCTATCTGGGAGTGGAGGTCTTCGATACGATCATTGCAAGAATGGATGGTATGAAGGGTTTGTATTACTCCGACATCGGGCCGATCCCCTATGAGAGACTTACCAGAACGGGGAGGATGCCCCTATCCTGCGGTTGTTCGGGTTGTTTGGAACTTGCCGGTGTGCCCCCCCTTATGGAGGCGCGCAGGTCGATCATCGCGCACAACATCGAGCAGATGATGAGAAGGCTGACCGTTGCCTGCCTGGCACTTCAGGAAGGGAATCTTAGGGAGCTCGTCATGTCAAGGCTGGCCGGGGACCCTGGTTGGATGTCAGCGGTCCGATCGGTGGAGAGGTCCCCCGATCCGAGAATGCTGGCAATGACACCTTCCTTCAGGTCCTTGGATAGGGTGAAGGTCACCTACAAGGATGACCTGAACGCTCCGGACTTCTCCGGATGGGGACGTTCCATCATCGATCGCTACAGACCCATTGAAAGCAGGACGATACTCCTTCTCCTACCCTGTTCCGCAAGAAAACCATATTCGACCTCCAGGACCCATCAGAGGGTCCGGGACGCCCTGAACGGAGTGAAAGGGTGGAGGAAGTGTGTTCAACAGGTGGTCATCACATCACCTCTGGGTGCGGTACCCATGGAACTGGAGGACCTGTACCCCGCTTCCCATTACGATATCCCTGTCACGGGAGAATGGTTCCCCGAGGAGCTCCAGAGGACCCGGGAGCTGGTCGACCATATATTCAAAGCAGGCAAATTTGACCATGTCGTATGCTTCCATCGGGAGGGGGGGGAGTTCTTCCCTTCAGGGATATCGGAGAGTATGTTCAAAGGGGCCTCCTTCACGGACATCCATACCGTCGCAGATAAGGGCAGTGAGGACCCTTATCATGTTTTGGGTCGGACCATCAAGGGACTCGTATCCCCCTCCGCAGGCGGGAATTTCGAGGTCGATGAGAGGCTCTCCGAGATACGTTTCTCCCTGGATGCTGACCTTGCCTCCCTGAGCGGGATCGGGATAAGATGGTCAAGAAGGGGCAGGGAGTTGATATCGGGCGGAAAACCTCTGATAATATTCAAGAAGGGCGGCCCTGTCCCCACATCACTCGGAGGGAGGGCCATATGGGACCTCAACGAAGGCCAGGAAGGGAAGAGGGTCATCATTGGCGACTTCGAACCCAAAGGTACCGTATTCTCGCAGGGGATCTTGGATACCCATGGAGAGATCAGGAACGGGGACATAGTGCTGGTCGGGACGGAAAACGAATACAGGGGGGTCGGAAGGGCCCTGGTCCCGTCCCTGATGATGAAGGGTGAGGTCCACGGACCGGCAGTGAGAATGATCAACCGGGCGGAATGAAAGTATCGATGTACAATGAATCAAGGGATTCCACATCCGATACCCATTTCCTTGTCAGTCTGGATAGTTCCTGCCTTCGGTCCAGATCGCAATCGAGATCGAGGCTGCGGCAGGATCCCTTAAGTTTGAAAGCAAGGCGCCCCCCGGTCCTGTCCCAGTCCGTCAGTATGATGACCCGGTCGAATGGACCGATGTTCTGAAAAGGTCTCTTGAACATCTTCAATGCCTCGAGCAAGGAGAGCAACGACATCCCCGTGTTCAGGTGGACGATCCTGAGCGTCACTCCTATTTTCATGAGTGCTTCTTTATCCTTTACACCCTCAACAATTATTATTGAATCCCCACAGTCCTCATTGAGCCTCTCGACCCAATCGGAGATCCCTTCCAGTATTTCCTCCTTGGACCTTGGAAGCATGTCCCTGAATACGCTGGACGATATTGAAAACTTCCCCCGGGACCCCCCTGGAGACTATGTCCGAAAGTAATATAACAATGTTCCACGATGATTTGCCGTCATTTGATGAGGGTATGTTCGATGTTAAGGGACAGCATTGATGGGATGGACAATATTTTCCATAATGATATTCACCAGAATGCCACCGTGATCGTGTATGGACCGCCGGGTTCTTTGAAATCGGGTTTGGTCTTCTCGATCATGTCCAAATACCTGGAGAAAACGGGCGAGTTCGGAATGTATCTGACCGTCGAGGAGAACACCATATCCCATCTTCGGAACATGGATTCTCTTGGTATTGATGTCCCAGAGAACCTGTTGATCTCGGATTACAGCGATATCCGGAACAGGTTCGAGATCCCCGGCAGCAAGGACCACCCCGATTTCCTGGACATGGTGGATGGGGTCCTGAAGTTCTTCAAGGACAAGGAGGGAGACAATTTCAAGGTCTTCGGGCTGGACTCGCTCGGAGGTCTCTATTCGCTGATGGACACGGAAAATCTGAGGGCCAAGATGTTCCATTTCTTCAAGAGGCTCAGGGATTACAACCTGACCTCCTTCATCATAATGGAGACCCCGAGGTTCTCGAACATCATAGAAGGACAGGGTTCGGAGATGTTCCTGGCCGACGGCATAATCGAGATGGGCCCCATCGAGCATCAGCACGATATTCATCTCTACATGCAGGTGATCAAGATGAGGTCGTGCCACCATTCAAGGAAGAAGCACCTGATCGATATAGGCGAGAACGGCATCTCCATCTTGAGCCCGGTGGTGAACTAGGGTCCGGACAGCTCAGGTCACTGGCCTGATGGTATCCCATGAGCTGAAGTTCATTATTGGGATATAGCCCACATTTTGTGTTCAATTTTCAAATAATACGTATACCCTATACCGATCATGTTCCACGACATCTACGAGGGCAATATATTCCGACCTCCTTCGGAGGCCCGCTCTCTCATCCTTCAGGCGACCATAGGATGTTCATGGAACCGATGCACTTTCTGTACAGCCTTCGCGGAAAAGCAGTTCAGGACAAGGTCACTAAAGGAGATCCGGGGCGATGTTGAAAAAGTGTTCCACTACTATCGCGACATAGACAGAATATTCCTTGCGGACGGGAACTCGCTCTGCATGGACACGGACGAGCTTGTATCCATCATCGAATTTCTCTATTCAAGGTTCAGGAACCTCCAAAGGGTCAACCTCTACGGGGGTCCCCAGGACATCATGAGGAAGACACCCGGTGAACTTGCCCGCCTTAAACAGGCGGGTCTGGAGATGGTATACTTCGGATTGGAATCAGGCTCGGCAGAGGTCCTGAAAAGAGTGAAGAAAGGGGCCACCCCCGATATGATGATCGATTCCGCCAGAAGGATAAAGGAGGCTGGACTCAAGCTCTCAAGCATCTTCATTCTGGGCCTTGGCGGACAGGAGCTGTCCGAGGAGCATGCCGTGGAGACCGCAAGGGTCCTGTCTGCACAGGACCCTCAGTATGCGGCCGCACTCACATTGCTCATCGAACCCGGGGCCCAGATCATCGACGACATCAGGGAGGGAAGGATGACCCTAGTGACCCCCGAACGATCACTGAAGGAACTCAGGACCATCATAGAGAACATGGATGTCACCGGCTGCGTGTTTAGATCGAACCATCCCTCCAATTACGTGCCGATCGGGGGGACCCTGCCATATGGCAGGAAACAACTTCTCGAGCAGATAGACAGCGCCCTGAAAGGGTCCAGGTTCAGGCCGGAGGGGTGGAGAGCCCTTTGAACTCCGTGATAGCACAATCATTGATCGAGATGGAGGATTGGTAGTGAAATTCATTGCTCAGGGAATTGGCCGCTTGGAAAGGGATAACAAGAGAATCCAGGGGTTGCTGTCAGATATCCCTTCCCAATAATATGAAAAAAACCCAAATAACTTAAATAGTCATTAGGTAATTCTTCACATATATGGATTGGACATTGAACAGGAACGAAATAAGGATATTACAACTGATGGCCAGCGGTGATAGGAAATGGAGTATCAAGGCCATATCGGAGACCATCGGGGTCTCTCCGCCATGGGTGTCAGAATCTGTAGCCCATATGAGGAAAATGTGTATCCTTGATGTCGTAAGGGCAGGTATGACACTTGAGATCAAGGTCTCAGAAAATGACCTGGGAAATGCGATCTGCAAGCTGATGATCGAGAACAAGCAGCTGAACTTTGAGAGAGTACTTTGCGGCTCCTCATTGAGGATCCTTCCCCATCTCGTTACAAATAGGTATTCGATGAATAACATAGCTGAAAAGTCGGGTCTATCATACCGAACCGTGATGGATTATTGCAATAGATGGCATCGAATGGGTGTG
>JAFGLL010000121.1 GCA_016928095.1 Thermoplasmatota archaeon | reverse complement strand
CGTGATCTGTCTGCGGCCCATGGCATCCTGGTATAAGAGCTCCTGACCCGCTTCGATCTTTTCCCGGAACTCTTCGGGGATCTCGATATTGAACATCTCGTAGGTCTCCATGTCCATGAGCTGTGCTTCGGTCCCCTGTATGGAAACGACCTGGGCGGTCCTCTTCTCGATCATGGGGACCTGGACCTTGTGTGTGACAGGGGCTACCATGGATTTCTTGGCACCGGTGAATATTCCTATGGCGACTATCCTGGCTTTCGCCTCGCCGTGCTTCCCGGGTTTGGACGTTGTCAGTTCTATGATCTTGCAGGGCTCGTCATCGATGACGAGGTACCTGTTGACCTTGAGTTCCCTTACCTGTTGCATGGTCCAGGACATATTTGACCCCCAGTAGACTTAAACGTGGATAATTGGAATTGCTTTATAAATATTTTCAAAAAAAGAAGATGCCCGGACATGGCCGGGCTTATCTTACGGATCATATCAACCAAGCGATTATGAAAGACAGTACGGCCCAAACTATGCCGAGCACTATGTAACCTACACCCAGACCGATCGCTGTAAAGGCCTTCTTCTTGTCCCCTCCGTCACTGGTAACCAATCCGATTATTCCCAGAACGATCGCGGCTATTGCAGCCAGGACACCGAGGGCGAACACCGGCCAAAGCAGGCAACTAAGACATGCAACACCGGGTATTATCCAGTTGAATACATCAAGTATTATTCTCAACAGGAGGACGGCGACTCCGAATATCCCGCATATTATCCCGAACTTGACCAGCCCGGCGGATTGCTTTTCCTTTCCTGCATTGGGGGCTTCCATCTCTTCTTCCTCCTTTTCTTCTGGAGGCTTCGGGACCTTCCGGGGTTTCTTCTTCGGCTTCTCTTCCTCCTCTTCCTCCTCCTCGCCCTCTTCCGGTTCTTCCTCTTCCTCTTCCTCTTCCTCCTCCGGTTCTTCCTCTTCATCCTCTTTCTCTTCGATCCGTTCCTCATCCACCTTCTTTGCCTTTTTCTTCTTGGCGGACTTCTTTTCCTTTAGGACCGCCTCTTCATCCTCGTCATTGCTCTTATTTTCCTTCTTTGGCAGATCAACACCCCCTGATCTTTTTGAATTTCAGGGCATTAATACGGTCTTGAACATATTATCTTTGCTATCCCCAAGCTGTGGAAGGTATACAACGGAAGGAACCGATGTGCTCATTCCAGCATGCCGGTATTCCACATGGTACCGAATATTACCCACCCTATCCATATCAGCACCTGGACGATCGATAGGACCAGGGCAATTATTGCCTTGTCCCTCCGCTTTCCGGCACCGAGACGCAGTGATACCAGAGAGAGGATGAAGGAGATGACTATAAGAACGAAGCAAACCGGTAGGACGGCAACCAGGCACGCCAGGGAGACGATCTCATGGAAAGTGAAGGGGACATATATTGCCCAGAGGATGAAAGAGATGACGGAAATGTACAAGGCGATCAGGGCCGGAACGCTCCCTCTTTGCTCCTGGTGAATACCCGAGATGGACCCATCCTCATTGATGACCGTTTCGGATGGCATTCCTGTTATTCCCCCTGTTCGATGCTTGATGATAAAGTGCAGGGGGACTTTAATATTTCCACCATCGCCACACTACCGAACGGACATTATCCACTGCTTTTCATGGAATATAGTGATCAGGTCATTGGATCTCTTTTTTTAAGGTCAGAGCTCATACACCGGTGATCAGTTCCTGCTCCCTGGGAGCGGCCGTCTCGGTCGCCTTGGCCTTCCCCCAATTCTCAACGACATTCGAGAGCCTCTTGACCCCCTCCACTATTCGATCGTCCGTGGGGTGGGTGAAATTGAGCCTCATGCAGTTCGTGCCCGACCCGTCCGCGAAGAACGCACTTCCTATGACGTAGGCCACATTCTGTGCCAATGCATCATTGAACATATCTGTGGTGTTGATGTTCTCGTTCAGTGTTGCCCACAGGAACATACCACCCTCGGGTACAGGCCACCTGATGTATTCCCGGGGCATGTACTCGTTCATTGCCTTGGTCATGATGCTCTGTTTCTTTCCGTAGAGGGATATGATCTTCGTGAGATGCTGGTCGATGTATCCCCTCTTGAGATATTCCTTCGCCACATACTGGGTGAACGGCGGTGTGCAGAGGTCGACCGCCTGTTTGGCAATGACCATCTTGTCTATCACGGTCTTCGGACCGTATGTCCAGGCTATCCTGAAACCGGGAACCAGCGTTTTCGAGAACGTTCCAAGATAGATCACACGGTCCCCGTCATCCAGCGATTTGAGGGGGGGTAGCGTTTCTCCTGTGTATCTCAGTTCACCATATGGATCGTCCTCGATGACAACAAGGTCGAACTCGTGAGCGAGGTCTATTATCTTCTTCCTCCGGGACAGTGACATACACACACCGGCGGGGTTGTGGAAAGTGGGTATGGTATAGAGGAACTTGATGTAGATATTGTGCTTCACAGCGTTCATGAGATAGTCACGGAGGAGATCCACCTTGATCCCATCATCATCAAGGGGTATCGATACGATCTGAGGACTGTAAACATTGAACGCATTGAGTGCGCCCAGATAAGTAGGGGCTTCCATCACGATGGTCGAAGCCGACCCTATGAACAGTCTTCCCAGAAGGTCCAGGCCCTGTTGTGATCCGGTCGTTATCAGGACATTCTCCGCATCACCGTCGATGTTCCATATCTTCTTCATCCTCTGGGCGATCTGGTTCCTAAGCTCCGTCACTCCTTCGGTGGAGCCATATTGAAGAGCCTTGGTCGGCTCGTCCTTGAGAAGATCACAGATGATCTCCTCTACCTTCTCGACCGGAAAGGCCAGGGGATTGGGGAGGCCGCCGGCGAACGAGATGATGTCCGGTTTCTGGGTCAGTTTCAACAGCTCTCTGATCACAGATGCTTTCATCTTGTTGGCTCTGTTACTGAAAAGGTTCTCATAATGTGGCACCGTCATTCTTTTACCTCCGTGGGATCCATTACGGGGATCTTTCTTTGGGTTGAGATAAGGGGCGAAGGTCATTAATATTTTGGTCGGACGATCCCTCCCACCTTTTACCCCTCCTTACACTGAGGTGTTCCAAATTGGATCTCCAACATAATGGATGGTCTTGACCGCCTTACCGGACACGGCGGGCCCCATCATTTTCCCGGCCATCAGCGCACGACCCACGCTAAGAGGTCTGAGGTTCCTCTCGTCCCTGACCCATACCAGGTCCCCGATCTCGATCCCGGGATCGGCATCATTGATCCCCGGGGCCATGACATCGGCGCCATTGGCCAGATACTTCACGGCTCCCATGTCGACGGTGACCCATCTCTTCGAGGGTTTCAGACGCAGGATGCCCTTGAGCGTCAACAGGAACCCGGGTCCCTCCTCCATACCGATCACCTGTCCGTCCAGGATATACGACCGCTTACCATCAAGGGTGCAGGACTCAAGGTCGAGGTCCTCTGGTCCGGCAATGCCCCATTCCTCATCTATCCAGGCCTGGACCTTCCTGGAATCCTTGACCCTCAACCGGGATCTGTGCTTGACCGTCAATTCCTTCATGGCTCCCTTATACGACTGGGTGGATTTTACCGTTTCGCGGTGTATCCAGGTTAAATAGGCGGTTGTGATTCGTTTTCCATGGACCCCTTCGAATACCTCGAGACAAGGGGGATGTTCAATATCGACCCCGGGCTTGAGAGAATGGAAAAGATCATGCGGTCCTTGAAGGACCCGCACCTTTCCATTCCCTCAGTACATATAGGGGGGACCAACGGAAAAGGGTCGACCTCTGTGATAGTCGAAGCGATACTGGGCGAGTTCCCTCTCAGGACCGGAATGTATACCAGCCCTCATCTGATCAGCGTACTGGAAAGGCTCAGGATAGACAAGAAGGACATAGACAGGGAGACGCTGGGACGGGCCATGTCAAGGGTCCTTGCCGTCGGAATGCGAGAGGAACTCACATATTTCGAGCTGCTCACGGCCGCTTCCTATCTTGTAATGGAAGAGATCAAGGTCGATATAAATATCAGCGAGGTGGGGATGGGGGGCAGGCTGGATGCAACCAACGTTCTGGAACCACAGGCGATAGCAATAACGAGCATTTCCATGGACCATATGGAACATCTGGGCTATGATCCGGTGTCGATAACTTCGGAGAAATGCGGGGTGATCAAGACATCCACTCCCGTGGTCGTGGGAGAGGTGTGCAACCATCTGCAAGAAGGAGAAAGGTGTCTCCGCACGATACTTGACCGTTGCACACAAAATGGCTGCCCTGTCATTCTCGTGTCCAAGAAGGCAGATGTGGAAAGGAAGAAGGAACTGCTGTCCTCTTACAGGGTTCCTGACTGGAGGATCGTATCGGTCGATCCGCAGATCGGTCCATCGGGTACTAGGGCTACCCTGGATGTGGCAGGGTTTGCCCGTGGCGGACAGAAGGAACCCAAGTTCGCTCTCATCGATGAGGTGCTACGACATGATTATGAGTTGCCATTGGTTGGAGTCCATCAGGCATACAACATGGCCATCGGTATCTGCCTGTCCCTGCTTGTTCTGCCCTTTGCACTGTATCATTCCAGGCTTCGAGAGGGGGATGCAGGGGTCATCTCCAGTTTCATATCCGGCGGCATCGAGGGGGTTGTCAAGGAATATCCATCGGCCAACCTGAGAGAGATGGTGCAGACCGGTCTAAAGAAAGTGTCCATCCCCGGCAGGATGGAGGTTTTCCGGCATGATGGCCGGGAGCTCTTTGTAGATGGAGGACACAACATCGAAGCAGCGAGATCGATCGGGTCAGCCCTTCGCTCCATCCATCCGGAAAGGAAGGTCGTCCTGCTGATGGCCATGATGGGGGACAAGGAGGTGGCGGGATTCCTGAGGAACCTCAAGGTCGAAGTGGCTTCCATCATACTGACCACCATGCCGTACGACAGAGCGATGCCTCCGGAAGACCTCTTGAACGGTGTGGTCAGGTCAGGTCTGGATAGTGAGGAGGTCCACATTCGACCGGATATCGGAACAGCGGTGGACCAATGGCTCGACCTGGTGTATGATGACAAGATAGGTCTCGCAACCGGCTCGTTCTACCTTTACCGGTTTGTAAAGGAACATCTTGAGGTTCAAAAGGACCGGTCCGACCTATCTTTCTGTTAAGGAAAAACATCCATTGACCGACCATTACCATCTGGAGCCAATGTCATATTTTCTCTTCCGGGACCATCCATGGCTCAGTCTTCGAAAATGTCCTTTAGATATTCCCTGCCCTTGTTGTCAGGTAGGGGCCTGTAATCCTCGCTGATGTAGAAGCATTTCATCCTGAGGGAGTAAATGCTC
Source organism: Thermoplasmatota archaeon (assembly GCA_016928095.1). GTDB lineage: Archaea > Thermoplasmatota > Penumbrarchaeia > Penumbrarchaeales > Penumbrarchaeaceae > JAFGLL01. The sequence continues at coordinate 62,248 of JAFGLL010000121.1, read as the reverse complement.
GAATCAGACCTTATCATTCGGTTCATCCCAGACCACCGAATGATTAAATTGGACTGAGCGCTTATAAACGTTTCTCTGCCCTGAGCATTATATTAACAAAAGGGACGGACCTTCAACTTCATTTTTGGAAACGTAGCCCTTCATCCTGTAGCCGTTGCATGAGTATAGGAAACGTTTTATCAGAATATCACAATACGGCCGTCGGTTTCTCCTAAAGGCGGGATTTTTATGAGACAGGCAGTCATCGTTTCAGCAGTAAGGACGGCTCAAGGCAAGTTCTCTGGCGCATTGAAGGACCACACAGCAACGAAGCTTGGCAGCATCGTGATCAAGAACGCCATCGAGAGGGCTGGTATAAGGCCGGAGGATGTTGACGAGGTGATCATGGGGAATGTCGTATCCGCGGGACAGGGTCAGAATGTGGCCCGCCAGGCAGCCATAGGTGCGGGGGTTCCCGTTGAAGTGGGCGCTCTCCATGTGGACAAGGTCTGCGGATCCTCCCTTAAAGCTGTGATCCTGGCCGCACAGGCGATCAAATTGGGCGATGCCGATATCATTGTAGCGGGCGGGATGGAGAGCATGACGAACTGCCCCTACATACTTGACAAGGCAAGGTTCGGTTACAGGATGTTCGAGGGCAAGGTCATCGATTCCATGGTAACGGACGGGCTCTGGGACATCTACAATGACTTCCACATGGGGAACACAGGTGAGGTAATAGCGGAGAAATGCGGACTGAACCGGCAGGAGATAGACGAGTTCGCAGCATGGAGCCACGAGAAGGCTGCCAGAGCTACGAACGAAGGTCTGTTCAAGGACGAGATAATCCCCATCGTGATACCCCAGAAAAAAGGTGACCCGATCATTTTCGACAAGGACGAAGGGATAAGGTACGATGCCTCCCCGGAGGGAATGGCCAGGCTGAAACCTTTCTTCAAGGAGGGGGGGGTCGTGACCGCGGGTAACTCTTCCCAGATATCGGACGGAGCATCGGCTGTCGTCGTCATGAGCGATGATAAGGCAAAAGAGCTCGGTCTCGAGGTCCTCGGAAGGATAGTGGATTACAACACTGTCGGTGTCAAGCCCGAGCTTGTAATGTATGCTGTCATCCCGGGTGTCCGACAGCTTTTCGAAAAGACCGGGTTCACCATAGATGACATAGACCTCGTGGAGCATAATGAAGCCTTTTCATCCGCATCCGTGGGGCTCATGAAGGAGGTCGGCATCCCCAGGGAGAAGATCAACATAAACGGTGGAGCCGTGGCCATCGGCCATCCGATAGGCTCAAGTGGATGCAGGATACTGGTGACCTTGCTCCACAACATGAAGAGGCTTGGAAAGCACAGGGGGCTTGCAACGATCTGCCTTGGTGGAGGTAACGCCGTGAGCATGATCGTGGAGAGAGATTGAAGGGTGAGAGCCATGGAAGTCAGGAAGATAGGCGTCATTGGTGCAGGTCAGATGGGTCATGGGATCGCACTCGTCGCAGCCCAGGCCGGTTTTGATGTGATCCTGAACGATATCAAGGACGAGTTCGTCCAGAGCGGTCTGGCAAAGATCGGGAAGTTCCTCTCAAAGAGCGTGGAGAAGGGAAAGATGGAGGCCTCCCAGAAGGAGGCCATACAGGGTCTGATAAAGGGCGCGGTCGACCTGAACGAGCTCGCAGATTCGGACCTTATCATCGAGGCCATCGTCGAGAACCTGGATATAAAGAAACAACTGTTCTCGAAACTTGATGCGATATGCAAACCGGGAACTGTCCTGGCCTCCAATACTTCGACGATCCCCATAACGGATCTTGCATCATGCACGAAAAGACCAGAAAAGTTCATCGGGATGCACTTCATGAACCCCGTCCCGATCATGAAGCTTATCGAGGTCATCAGGGGGCTCCGTACATCGGACGAGACCACGGAAATGATAATCGAGCTATCCAGGAAGATGGGAAAGGAACCCATCGAGGTGAACGACAGCCCTGGCTTCGTCTCGAACAGGGTGCTATTGCCCATGATAAACGAGGCGATCTACTGTCTTTACGAAGGGGTCGGCACTCCAGAGGCCATTGACGGTGTCATGAGACTCGGGATGAACCATCCCATGGGGCCGCTCGCGCTGGCCGATCTGATAGGTCTCGATGTGTGCCTGAGCATCATGAACGTCCTCTACGAGGGGTTCAACGATCCCAAGTACAGGCCCTGTCCCCTTCTAAAGAAGATGGTCCATGCCGGTTATCTGGGAAGGAAATCCGGCAGGGGTTTCTACGATCATTCGCAGGGGTGAGACCCGTGGGATATCAGAACATCATCATAGAAAAGCAAGGCCCGGTAGCCATTCTCAAGGTGAACAGACCTGAAGCAATGAACGCCTTGAACGAACATGTCCTCAGAGAGCTTTCGGAAGGCGTCTCTGAACTGGAGACGGACAGGAGCATCTCCGTTGTGATCTTCACGGGGGAGGGTAGGTCCTTTATCGCCGGTGCGGATATCAAGCTCATGGTGGACCTGACGCCACTTCAGGCCAAGGTCTTCGCCGAGAACGGCCACAACCTCCTAAACAGGATCGAGGCTTCGAGACTTCCGTACATCGCCGCGGTGAACGGTTTCGCACTGGGAGGCGGATGCGAGGTGATGATGGCCTGCGATATCGCCATTGCATCGACAAAGGCCAAGATAGGGCAGCCCGAGATCAATCTGGGGATCAGCCCGGGTTTCGGGGGGACCCAGAGGCTGACGCGCCATATCGGAAGGATGAGGGCGAAGGAGCTCCTGCTAACCGGGGACAGCATATCGGCCCAGGAAGCCTATGAACTTGGGCTCGTGAATAGAGTAGTTGAACCCGAAGCGTTGATGGATACCGCGATGGAGCTTGCCCGCAAGATCGCATCGAAGTCCGATGTCCAGATCTCCTTCATCAAGGCACTTGTGAACAAAGGGGCGGACATAGACCTGACGACCGCCAACTATCTGGAGATCTCCTATTTCTCCTCCTCCTTCTCCACCCACGACCAGAAGGAGGGGATGAAAGCTTTCATAGAGAAGAGGAAGCCAGAATTCACCGATGATTGAGACCCGATGATCCCTCTGACCATCGATGTTCCTGACCGATGCCCCCTATCGTGTAAGCTCATCCGGGGACCGATTCAGAAGAAAAGACCGAAGGTAAGCAACCCCCTGATCATAAAAGCAAGCGCCACCATTATGCCGATCCGCAGGTATAGATGCACATCCTTGCCTACTATGGCGATCGACAGTAGACCGATCAACAGGACACCGAAACCCAGAAACGCAAGAAGACCGAAGAAATCGCCGATCCCCTCGAAGATGTCCCCTGCAGTTCCTTTGATCCCCTGGGCCTTGCAGGTATAGAAGAAGAATTTCAATAACAGACCGATAACGGCAACCATCAGTCCACCCTGTGCCACATGGCCCATCTTCTTCGAGCTTCCGGCGAGGTTCTGAAAGATCGTAATCTCCTCGCTTGCTTTTTCTTTCTTTTCCATTTTGGCTTCCCCCTGAACGGAGGTAAATTGGTCTCTTCGCCTTTATCATATTTGCGGGGTTGTTCGCAGCGAGCGAACTGAGTTATCCCATTGAAAAAGATCTCCACATGATATTTAGGAGATTTCACCCGTCCCGCTCGACGGACAGTTCATCAACCAGCTCCATGAGGGCTTGGCGGTCGATCTTGCCCTTTGTGAACCTGGATACCAGGACAAGGAACATCCTTTCCCTGAGCTTTTCCTCGGTCACGAGCTCGTAACCGTAACCGTCGCCGGTCTTGATCCTCCAGATCAATTTCAATTCCTTCAACCTGTTGAGATCGTAATTGAACGATGACCTCTTCAGACCGGTCCTGATCCTCAATTGCTCCACCGATTTCCCCGGCTCTATGGATATGACCTCCAGGATGCGCTCCTGCCCTTTATTCAATTTCAGACCCGGGTCGGTATATGGGAACCGTTTTTTAATGTAGGAGAAATAGCATCTTTCACGACCTTTCCTCTCCTGGACGATCACCCTTTTTCGAAGGAGGTAACCCAGGTGATATGTCAGGGTGCCCTTGTTCAGGTTCAGGGCGCTCATCAGGAACCTGAAGGTGACCCCGGGGTTCTCGCTGATGTACTCCTTCAGGAGCTTCCTTGTGCGGTGGTCCCTTGAAACCTCTCCCTCCATTTCGGGGCACCTCCGGAGATCATTCCTCGAGGATCCTTTCGAGTCCGGACCTTAACCTCCTGTAATCTCCCTTCGAGAGTTCGCCATCGAGGTGTTTCCTTTTCAATCTTTTTATCAGAGCCGAGATGGCGATGTCGTCCCGAAGCGATATTCCATCCTTCAGAGCCTCTTCCATTATTTCATGAAGCTCATCATCGAACCTCCGGGACCAGGGATTCTCGATGCTTTCCATGATGGGCTCCTCTTCGATCTCATCCGGGTACTCCAGATGCCCGGTCATGATCCTGTCAACCCTCATTGATGTCCTTGGCTCAAGTTCGAGGGAAGGGGGACCCGGGGCTTTCCTGCCGATCGAAGATCGAGCCGAAGGGGCAGGCTCTTCCCCTGCATTCTCGACCCTCGATCGTCTGCGCAGGATGTAGATCACAACCCCGATGGCAAGGAGGGCGATGAAGGGGAGGAGCAGAAAGAGAAGCCATGTTCGATCGGTTTCATTTTCTCGGGGGATGCTAACCTGACCTTCGACCATGATCGGAACAGTGATCTCCGTGTAGTTCCCGTGAGAATCCGTTATCCTGAGGGTGAGGCTGTAATTTCCCTCGGGAAGGGACAGGTTGAACGTCAGCGCATTGCTGACGAGGATCCCATCTATATACCAGCTCACGTTCGCCCCGTCATCTATGTCGGGGTCCAGATATTCCGCCGATACGATCTGGTTGCCGCCCTCCACGAGATCGATGGAGGCAAAAGAGATCCTGAGATCCCTTGGCGCATCGTTCACCGGCTGGACGATCACATCGATCACGAAGGTCTTATTGTAGAAACCGTCTGAAACGTTAAAGGTCAGCTCATCCGTTCCGAACCAATCGGCATCCGGAACGATGTCCAGGTTGGATCCGTTATCGATGCTCGCGTTGATCTTGGTCCCGCCGGAAATAAAGAACGACATCGGATCGTTATCGTAGTTGAAGAAAAGCTGCGACATCGGGATCTTGAGAGGGGTATCCTCGAGCAAGGTCAGGTAGGGTCTCGATGCGTTCTGCATTGGCGGATCGTTCACGTCCTTCACTCTGAGGTAGAAGATCGCTTCGTCCCACAGTTCACCATCATTCACCGATACATTGACGAAGAAGGTTCCCACGTCGTTCAGACCAGGAACCCCGGAGAGGACCCCGGTCTGGCTATCGATCGAGAGGAAGGATGCTTCCGTGACTAGCCTCCATTCGAGGTAGTCGCCATCATCGACCGCATCGTAATCCACCCGATATCTTTGCCATTGGTCCACGGACGTTTTATTGGCCGTCGTTATCCGGGGACGAATGTTGACCTCGGTGACCTTGACGGTGAAGTTAGTGAAATCGGATAGGACCCCGTCCGTCACCGATATATTTGCCCAATAAGAGCCAGTATCCGACTGTGAGGGTCTTCCTTCAAGAACATGTTCGCCGGTGAACGACAGCCAACCGGCATCGGTGTTGAAATTCCACGTGATGTTGTCGAGCCGGTCTCCGGAGTAAAGCGCTGTGTATTGGACCATGTAATCCTTGCCGATGGGCGCTGTGGTCCGATGGTTCCTCGACACCCGGAGCATCTTGGGCAGGGAAATCGGTGATGACACGAGCGGATAATTGTCCTTTGACCAGGTTCCTCCGGCAACGATATACGGAGTGTCCCAGACCGTTCCATCATTGGTCGCTCCGGGGACGTATCTGTCCTTATAATCGATCCAGTAATTTCCCTTGTCCGTCCCATTGTCCCAAATGCTTCTCTGTCCCCTGTCCCTTGCCTGAATGCCGCCATTGTTATTGTTATGGAAGGAGTTCAAATATATCGTATTTCCATTGATCTGATCATAATAGAAGTCCAGAGCGTAACCATCGTTGTTTGAGATGTTATTCTTTGTGATGAGTAGCTGGACCTTGTTGTTCTCGGAATATATTCCGACATCGTTCCACATTATTACGTTCCTTTCGATGACGGCTGCGGTATTGTATTCAGCTCTGATCCCGTACCCGTTCCCGAGGATCTGGTTCTGAGAGATCATTATATCCTCTCCCATGATACCAAGGCCGCGTTCGGTGTTCGAATCGATCAGGTTCCGAAGTACGCGGTGGCGGCCGCCATCGACCCAGATCCCCAGTTTGCCACCGGAGACCTTGTTCTCCTTGATGAGGACATCACTGGACGGATCGAGCTCACCTACCCATATGCCGGTTTCGACATTCAGCAGCTCGTCGTATTCAATGGTCGAATTGAAGATACCTATACAATGGATCCCATCGGTCCCTGATCTCATTGTACTATTATAGACACCTGACAAACTGCATTCGTCGAATTGAATACCGTAACCGAAATTTGTGATCTCTATCTCCCATATGCTAATACCCTGGCTTTTCTCGACAACAATGGCCTCTACTACATTCAGGAAATCCACGTTCGAGACCTCTATCCCAAAGGATTCTATGATCGTGACGCCCGGTGAGACCCCATCGAAGCTCATGTCCTTTATCCACTTGTGTTCGCAGTTCACGAGGATCACCTGACCGAGATCTCCCGTTATGGTCTCCTCTGTCCTGCTCTCCGTCATGAACAGTATGTCCTTGCCATTGATCTTGTTCGTAGATTCGATGGTATTGGTGATAGTCTCATTGATATCGTAGGGATAGAAGCGGATGCCGCAGTCGATGAACGTATTGTCTTTTAGGATATTGTTCTTGGACCCTGTAAGTACAACTCCGAACATGTTGAAACCGTCTCCTGTAGCTTTGTTGTCCATCAGAATGTTCCCCGACATCAGGTTCTCATCCGACTCCTGGATCGAGATCCCCCTTCCCGAGTTTCCGCTGCAATTGTTGTACCTGATGATATTGTTCGAACTCTCGTAGATCCGGATTCCTTCGCCCGATCGATCGTTCTTGATAAGATCATCGTAAGTCTCCGTGCAATTGTTGTATTCTATGATATTGTTCTCGCAATCGAAATCCACCATGATCCCGGCGACCCTGCTCCTCAGGATGGTGTTATTTGCCAAATGGCAATAGTCCACATCTGTCTCAAGCTCTATGCCTACACCATTATTGCTGAATGAATTGGAGCTTATGGTTATATTGCGTCCCCCTTCTCGGAAGCTTATTCCGTCTGCATTCCCGTTGCAGGTATTGTTATTGAGGATGATCTGTTGGCACCCCGATCCCGAGACACCCCGGTAATTGTTCTCAAGAAGACAGTTTGAGATCGTTAGGTTCTTAACGTTTTCCAATCTCATTGCATCGAACATGTATGCTTCTCCGGTCTCCCTCCCATCTTTGATCCAGCAGTTCCGTATTACGAGATGCGCGTTGGTATCCGATATGGTGATGGCGTTGATGGAACTCGCACTGATCTTCCAATTCTCGATGATGTACGGATCGGAAATGGACCCGGAACCTGACGAGACCCCGTTCGTCGAGGTGAGATCTGAATTCCCCGTGATCAAGATGGGGAGCCGTGTTGTGAGAATATCTCCGTTCAGAAGCTCCCCGTCAACACCCTTGCCCATTCCGAGCATGACCATCGCGCCGCTCACAGCCACCATTATCATGATGATGAACGAAATGGCTCTCCTCATTTCATTGCCTCCTCAGAAAGAAGTCCCAAGATGACCTCCATTTGTGAATGATATTCGAATTGGTGCATTATTAAAATGGGTTCTGTGAACAGCGGGGATGTGGTGCTGGCCTTGCTTGAATTATATAAGGGTTATGTGAACAATGGTCACCACCCCAGTGTATTTATTACAGGTATCCTGTGGTACATGCAGTAGTCCTGAGCGAGCTTGAAGGCGGTCTTCAGATCATCCAATTTATATTCGCTACAAGCAACGGAAACTGCTTTTCCCTTTATGGGCTGGAACGTCACCCACGAGTTCGACTTCCCCCTGTTATTGGTGACCTTCTCGATCTCCCTCCAGCTGAGGTCCCAGAGTGGGCCGTCCTTCGTGATCACCCTTGCACCGGTCCTGTCTATGTAAAGCTCCTTTGCCTTCATGGTCCTGAACATGATCACCATAAGAAGGACCGAAATGATCAAAAAGAGCAGAAGCGTGGTGCCCCCCAGTATTGCTATTATTACCTCTCCCATGGACAACGAGATCATGAGGACCGTCAGCAAAAGAAGGTTTAACGGAACCAGGAAAATACAATACACTATGGCGTTGGTCTTGATCGCGGCAGAGTCATTAGGTAGGTTGAGACATCCTGCTGGTTCCACCCGGAACCTTCTGGATGCACGGTCAAGGTTCATGAGGCTCACCACATCGGAGATATCCAGCTTCTCCGGGGACTCGATCAGTGAAAGGATCAGGTCCATCCCTGCCCTGTCAAGATAATGAAGCCTTACCTCCCTGTTCCTGCTGGTTCGAAGCTTGTCATAGGGGATGATCTCGATGATCTCTCCCCAGGGAATGTCCACATTCGTTATCTTGGAACCCCTGATGTAGACGAACCTGAGCGTGTCGGCATACAGCTCCACCCTTGCGGGAATGGTGTTCAGGTCCTGGTAAATGAAGGCAAAGATCAGACCTGGGACAAGGGGGAAAAGAAAAGCGCCGACGATAAGAGTGTAGCAGCTGTTATTGGTTGCGACCTCTACCATCCAGACCGGGATATGGACAAAGGTCAAGATGATGCTGATGACCAGCCATGTGCGGATGGGGCTGTAAAGTCTCCTGCTCCGTCTAGCCTGCCCGATATCGATGACGTTCCCCTGCATCTCTTCCCTGCCGGGGAATATATCCTTTCAGGGCATATTAGACCATTTTCAGATGATATTTGGATTTAAAATTAAAAATTCACTTTAAGGATCAGAACAGATCCCAACCTTGGGGGAATTAACTTAAAAAAATTAAGAAGGGGGTGGGGGTGACCCCACCCCGTATTTAATATTCCTGTCGAGTTCAGCCGAAGAGTGCACCGAGTCCAGCCATTGCCTCTTCCTCGGTCGGTCCAGCTTCTTCCTCTTCCTTCTTCTCTTCCTTCTTCTTCTTTTCCTCGGCAGGAGCCGCAGAAGCGGCAGCAGGAGCGGATGCTACGGGTGCTGCGATAGCGGTCTTCATGGCCTCCTCGATGTTAACTCCATCGAGTGAGGTGACCACTGCCTTCACCCTGGCGGGCTCGACGGCCACACCAGCAGCCTCGAGGACCTTCTTGAGACCGTCCTCGTTTATCTGCTTGCCAGCGGAATGAAGCAGAAGGGCGCCATAGATGTATTCCATGTTTTTTTCCTCCTTCTTTCTTGATCTTCGCTCTTATCCGAAAAGTGCACCAAGTCCGGCCATTCCATCCTCTTCGGTGGGGGTCGCTTCCTCGGTTTCCTTTTCCTTACTCTCCTCGACCTTCTTATCCTTGGGGGCTGCAGGTGCATTTTCCTGTCGGGCCGCAGCGGCCCCTTCGAGAATACCCTGGAGGTCGTTGTCGAGCGCTTCCGCGCTCATCAACCTCGCCAAGGCGAGCATGCCTCCGTAGGCCTTGGAGAGTATCAGGTCCGCGGTGTCCCTGTTGAGGATACCCGCGAACACGGCCAGATTGAAAGCCTCGATCCTTGCTTTCTGCAGTATGGGTACTGCAGTGAGCGGTGTCACATAAGCAGTGAATACCGCCAGATTGAGAGCCATCTGGGCCCCATAGGTCATTTGCGACCTGTAAGCGTCCATGTCTATGTCAAGGTCTTTGGGTCGGTATATCTCCCCGTCCTCCCATGCACCGTCAAGGACGATCCCTACCCTGAACGGAAAGATCTCGAGCTTGGTCAGGGCGAAGGCGACCTCCTTTGAAATGATACCGCCCTGCTTTACGGGGGTGACGGTCTTCCTGATCACCACCTTGCCCTTATCGATGGCAGCGGGAATACCGGCCTTTCCGAACTCACCCACGATAGGTCCAGGGGGAAAAGAGGTCTCTCCTGCGGGGACGACAATGTCCTCGGGTGCTTCCTCGCCTCCCTTGGCCGGCATAGGTTGTATGTTCTGACCCAATATCTTGAAAAGCGTGTAAGGGTTGAGGTTCGTACCCAGGACAGCTGCCTGGCCGTCCACAAGGTCATCGAGCTTTTCGATGCCTGCTTTCTCACCTTTCAAGCTGTCGAAGGCTATCCTGATCAGGTTCTTCTTTGCGACCTTGATGGTCATCTGGTCGCGAAGCTTCGCCCTGATGTTCTGCATCTGGACACCAGGGATCCTGTCGATCTTAACAACAGCTACGGTGCTGTGGTCCCTGATGATCCCCTCGAGCTCGTTGACGACATCCTTCTTCCAATCAGCCACATGCGTCACGATCCTCACCTCAGGTCTATCCTCACAGCCGGTCCCATCGAAGTCTTGACGTAGACCGAATGGATGTTCATGTAGCCGCGCTCCAACTTTGACTTGATCCTGTTTAGGACGGATTCGATGTTGGCCGATATGTCCGAAGGGGTCATGTCCCTTGTCCCTACAGGGACGTGGAAGGTCCTGCGGTCCTTCGATCGGACCTTCACGGTCTTTCTAAGATTGGCGATGATGATCGCCGGGTCCGAACCCGGGGGTAGGGGCCTGGGCATCTTTCCTCGTGGACCCAATATCACACCGAGGTTCTTACCCACCACTGCCATCAGAGGTGCCTCAGCAACGAAGAAATCAATCCCGTTGACCTTCTTCTTGGTCTCGGATTTATCCTCGGCCATCTTGGCTACCTCCTCGGCTCCGATTATCAGGTCAGCTACACCCTTTGCCTTGGTCACCATCTCCGGCGAGCCGAAAAGTCCCACCTTGACAGCTTTTCCCCTTCCTTTGGGGAGTATCACCTCATCGGTGATCCTGTTCTTGGGGTTCGCGAGATCGACATCCTTGAGATTTATGGCCAGCTCCACGGATTCCTGGAACTTGCGTTCCGGGGCCTTCTGCAGGGCTTCGGTCACTGCTTTGATGATCTTCTCTTCTGCCATGATACACACCCCGTGTAGTTAGGCGGAGGCGGTCATATCGGACCATTGCTCCTCCTACATCGGATGCTTCTTCTGGTTCAAGCTCATTTAGAGCTGAGGAGGGCTGCATATTTGCCCTCGTTTATAAGCTTTTGTACCTCCATGGGGGGTTTTCCATCGACGGTCGCATGCAGCGATATAGCGGTTCCCAGAACCTCCTTGACCGCAGTTTCCAGAGAGATGGCCAGCATATTCTGGCGTTTCATCCTCGCCACCTTGATGACCTTCTCGATGGGGATGTCCACGGTGTCCTGAGCGCTTCCGGGCCCCTTCTCCCGTCCCATCTCCTGAAGGAGGAGGGAGGAGGTAGGTGGTGTTCCAACGGTTATCGAGAACTCTTTGGTCTTCGGGTCAATGATGATGGTCACGGGTACTTTCATTCCGACGAAATCCTTGGTCCTCTGATTGATCTCGCCCACGATCTGGCCGATGTTGACACCGAGAGGTCCCAGTGCCGGGCCCAGCGGTGGCCCTGCGGATGCTTTTCCGCCGTCAACCAGTGCTTCGATCTTTTCTGTCATGGAGGTTCCTCCTAGGTACCTGCCCTAAGGGGACAGCAAGGCCCGAAAGTTGTTTTGCTATTAAAAGATGTAGTATGGCCTCCCCCCTGCGACCTGCCAGAAATTATATTATCACATCATTTCATCCAAGGGGGATGAGCGATCACCATGGGTGGGCCCTGTCCTCTGCGACCCTTGCGGTCCTTCTTTTGATCATCTTGCCTGTCATTACCATGGTCCAGGCTTCGGACCGGATGGACGGAGCTCCGGACCTCTCGATCACCGGGCTTTCGATGACACCTACAAAGGACGGTTATAAAGGGGTCATCGGGATTAAGAACCTCGGTTTATCATCATCGGTCGATGTGGGTGTGGTCGTCATGGACCTGGAGGATGGGTCCATGACCAACAAGACCGTTGTCGTCACATTTCCCCTTCTACCGCTGGCTCCGGGAATGGAGTTCACCAAGGAGTTCAAATGGGTCCCTGATAACCCCGGGACCCACCTGATGACCGCGGTGGTCGATACCGACGGGGCAGAAAGAGAGCTGAGAGAGAGCAACAACGTAAGGTCGCTGACAATATCGATCCCCTATCTCGGAGGGGTCTCCTCCGTTCAGGACGGGGACCAGGACCCGGATGTTCTCGGTGAATACATCACGGGGATCGAGAACATCGTGGAGCTTGATATGTTCTTTCAGGATGTTGAGGACCCTTCCATCATCAGGGTCTATGCAACTGTAGAAGGTCATTTCCTCGAATACGGCACGAGGTTCTCCGGTAACATGTTCCGGGCCTCCTTCGACGCCGGAACATTGCCCCCGGGCAACCACACTCTGACAATTAATTCCACTTACGGAGGATATCCTCTTCCCAGGAGGTCATGCCTGGTACGGGTTTCCGATACTCCTGTCTGGTATGAGGACCTTGACCGTAGGCACTCCTATTTCGACACGGACCTTTCATCGTATGTCCTGAGCGGCAAGCTGGACATTGGTCCCAGCCTTATATCCACGAGCTCCGACAGGATGGATGATGTGGGCGATATGATGCTGAACGGCGACAGCGGGGAGATTTTCTTCTCTGCCTACATACTTCTTGATGGTACAACCACCCTGATATCCAGGGGTGACACCTCACTTACTGGTCCGTCCAACACCTCGTATCGCTTCATGATCCCTCAAGAGGGAAGGTCTTTCATCCCTTCCTCAACTGGCGGTTTCACCATCGAGATGGAAGGGTCAATATCGATGAACATGGACCTTTCGGTACTGACAATGGGGAGGAATCTCAGAGAGATCGGAGCTTTCGGTGATACGATCGAGCTACCATTGCCGGAGCTCGGATTGGACGGAGATGTGAAAGCCTCCACGGTCCTCGGAGTGGGGGATGACGGTCACTTCAGCCCGATCCAGTCCTCTTTGGATATCGATATATCGGGCAGCTCCACGGCCATGTGTACCCTGGCCCTTCCAGGTTATGACGACCCCCGGTTCATAATTAACATTTCTGCTTCATGGAGTTGTCTGGTCCAGGGAATTGGTTTGGATCGGTCAGGTTCCGGAGAACTCTCATTCGAGACCTCCCTCTATCTCAATGACATGGGTCTTGAGATTGGGGTATCACCTCAGGACGGGGGGATCGACCCCCAAGGGATCGGCACCGATATTGCATTATCCCCCTCCGGTAACATAGGCCAGCTGGAGCTGTCCTTAAGGGATGGACATACGACCCACCTGGTCTACAGGGACGGTATTGTTGAATCCGAAGTATACCGGAACAATACATACAAATCCCATCCGGACCTCGAATATCTGTGGGACGGAATACCTATTGTGGTCTGGTCCGAGGCTGGTTACGAGGAAAGCATCACCAACAGGTCGAACTCCATGAGGTTATTCTATCACACTGGTGACATGGAGGGTAACTTCACCGGGAGTCCTTCAAGGGTCACATCGGGAAATGTTTTGGAGCAGCACCCCTCCATGGCATCGGACCACGAGAACGAACGTTCCGCATTATGTTTCATCGGCGACCTTGACGGGGACGCTACCACGCTGGAGGACAGGGAGGTCATGGTATCTTTCTGGGAAGGGGGGACATGGACATCTCCGGAGAGGATCACGGAGGATACTGTCCTCGATCAGAGGCCAGACCTCTGGTTCGACACCGATGGGGTACTCCACGTTGCATGGCTGTCGGGAAACGGTAAGTTGAGGTATCGTTCATGGTCGGAGTCCGATGGGTGGGGCCCTTCTCTTGAGGTCGAAATGGAGGACAACATGTACGTGGAGGAGGTGTCGTTCGCGGATATCCGGGACAGCGATCCATATCTTGTCCTTGTCGTCTCCACACCCGGAGACCATTACAGGCTGATCGTGGCCCGACCCTCCGATCCTCCCGAGGATCGGGTGGAAGTGACCTCGTCAACCCGGTTCATGGGATCATCCCGGATCATCGCCAGGTCGGAAGGCAGATACGATGCTATTTGGCGAGTGTGGGAGGGAACCGGGGGGGACCTTTACGTTTCGACCAATAATAAGGACCTGTTATCGGATGGATGGACGGAGCCTCTTCGGCTGACCAGCGACCCATCTCTCGAGCTGTCCCCATCGATAATGGGACGGGCCGACTCGACCTTCGATCTGGGTTTCATCGAGGTCCCGGGCCTGGAGGATGACCGGTCCGGACCACCCTCGCCCGCGTTCACGGTCCGTAACCTGTCGTGGGGGGGTGAGGTCATATCCTTATCCGTCTCGGACACTGACGTCACACCCGGGACCATGGTCATCGCGACCGCAACCGTATCCTACAGAGGACTGACGCCCTCGGGAATGGTACGCGCGGACCTATACCGGGTACTGAGGGACCGGGAGACCGGGGGGGTCTCTCAGGAGCTCTGGGATTCAGAGGTCCTTGAATTCCACACCCTAGGTCAAACGGAGCAGGTGGGATTCACCGTATCCGTGAAGGAATTCCAACTGGGCCTCTCGGTCCTGACCGTACCCGCTCTTTCCGGCATACCTGCCCATACCTCGCAGAAGTTCACGAGCCTTCCCGCCCTTCCGGACCTGGAGATACTCGATCTGGAGCCTGTTGTATCGGACCTGTCCTCGCCAACGGCTTGCGTGAAGGTTTCCATCAGGAACTGGGGTTCTGTTCCCGCCGGGACCAGAACTGTCAAGGTGATCGGTTCGGAGGCCTCGGCCCCTCTTGTCTTTCAGAACCGCTCATTGGAGCCTCTGTTCCTCAGAGGCGATGGCCTGACAAAGGAACTGAACCATACCACTGTGGATATCCCCGCAGACGATACCGTCCTTGCCGAATTGAACATCACCCTATCACCCGGAGTGAACCATATCCAGGCATTGGTGGAGGGCCCGTCATGGTTGCCCGTACCCGAGAGCCGGGATTACAGGACGGTCATTTCCCTCCCCATCCTGAGCTTGAGCTGTAAGGACATCCCCCCGATCGTAAGGGGGGGTTCGGAGATCATGGTGGAGGCCAGGATCGAGAACGTCGGTCCATGGCCTCTTAACGTGAGCTATCATCCGGCCCCCCCGGGGCTGCCCGAAGGTCTTTCGGGAATGCTGCTTTCTTTCTCGGTGGGGCATGTGATCTCTCATATGAGCGATAGAAAGGAGGGGGATATCCAGGTCCCCGTAGATGAACTGGGCCCGGGCGGGGATGTGTATCTGAACTGGTCCTATGAGATAACTGCCGGTCCTGGCAGGTATGATATTAACATCGTGCTGGGGGCTTCCTCCATCAATATACCAAGACAGGAATGCAACCTCCATTTCATGGTGATCACCGATCCTGTGGCATCCGTTGAAAGCATGGGCCAGGCAATGACCGGCGACCGTTATACCGGGGCATTGAACGTGGAGGTCCACAATCCGACATCCTCCAGGATAGAGGTACTGCATCTGATCCTGTATGACGGGCAACGGGCCGATGGGGTCGTGATATCGGAGGAGATCGTTATCGGACTGGGTCCGGGTGAGACAAGAACGGTGGTCATGTACCTGCCTCTTGAAAAAGGTCTTTACGTGCTGTCTGTGACCGCAGAAGGCCTGACCCTTGATCCATCGGGGAAAAGGGAGAGCTGGCAAGCCACGGGCATGTTGACGAGCGATGTATCCGTCATGGACCCAGGTCCCCAAGGGATCCCGGTTGACGATGATGTGGATATGGGAGAGGTCACCACTGCCGGTATCATCACCGTATCGATGATCATGGGTGTTCTCCTTATAGCCTCATTGTTCTACAGAAAGGAGCACGACGACGAGGGGAAGGAGTGATCTCATCTCTTATCATCCATCCCTGAGATCTCCCCCCGATGTAAGAGAAAACCCGCAAGGGAAAGGACTATGAAGGCCCCGAAGGAGATCAGCCCCGCCTCTTCTACCGATATATCGTTCAACAGGAGGACAAGGATACCGGCGCTGACCATGGTGGATCCGAAGGTTATGGTGGCCGCCAGAAGAAGACGTCGTGCTATGGATGATAGGACCCATGCCCCTACCACCCCCACGACGACGCCGGCAAGGAACGGGACGGACCCGTCCCCTCCCAGCTCTTCTGCCACGAAATACCCCACCCCGGCCCCAAGGACGAAGACGGTCACGGTAAGCACGATCTGCAGAAGTTTTGTACCGAAAAGGAATCCGACCAGGAACCCGAGGGCCCCCATCGACAAGGCATAGGCCATGGTCCATTCACCTCCAAAGAGCTCACCTATCCTGAAACCGAGGTATGCTCCAGCACCTCCAAGGAACGATCCTCCCATCAACCGGACGAATCCCCTGAGCACTTCCCCTCCCCTCATAGCCAGCATGGACCCGACCACGATCAGAAAGACCATCACCGCAGCAATGACCGTACCCAATTATCCAACTCCAAGACCTGTCACCCGATATAAGAGGTAGTTCGGATAATAGGTTTTCCCTGGCCGTTGATGAGGAGATCCAATCATCGTCGCCAACGGACCAATCCGGCGATATCTTCGAGTGGTCATTACAGTTCAGATCGACTGAAATTGCATCCGTTGGAGGGGCGGATACACCGAAATATATAAACGTCCAGCAATCATGTTCACATTAACAGGTTTAACGGGGTGGTCGAATTGACGTGTTCAAGAAGATGGGGGACGGCTCTGATAGCTATCGTATTCCTGTCGTCCACCCTGATGTTCCTGCTCCTGAGCGAGCAGTCTGCTGCAGAGGATGTGGAGGTCCAGCTCTACCTTCACGACAACATGAGCATGGATACCGAGCCCTCCAGGTCGAACGAGGTGGGGGAGGCCATGCGGAACGGAGATGAGCTGGAGTATGTTCTCTCCTACCCGCTGGTGCGGGACATGATCATCACCGGTAGACCGGACGGTAGCGCACGTGTCCTGACCCTGCACATCCAGGACCTCACAATCATAGCGGGGGAATGGAGCCTGGGGGTCGAAATCTTCATGGACCCTGCAACCGGGGCTTCCCTGAAGGTAGCAGGCACCGAGGCAGGGGTCGAGGATATCGAGAACGATGACATCGAACTCCCTCTAACGTCCCCCACCATGACATTGAAGAAAGGGTCCACGATAAGAACAAGGATATCGTTCCAGGGAACACCCCAGCAGCTCATCCCGCCTTCTCTGGCCTTTGCTTACGCAGGTACCCTCACCGGAGGCTACACCACACTGTCCATTGTCGGGGAGCCGATAGCCGACAGTGATGTGACCCTCAGGCTCCTGGACCCCAACGGACAGCCTGTCAAAGAGGTGATCCCCTACGGTCCCGAGGAGGCCCGGACCATCGATCTCATTGCCCAGGCAAGCTCTGTTTTCGGTGCGTACGATATCGATACCATGAACATCCTGATGATATCCTCCCAGGGCGGTATCCTTCTCAACGTAACGGGCGAGCCCGAGGAGCAGGGCGGGGAGGAAAATGCCACCTTCGAACATGTTTACATCCTTCCTGAGGGGACCCCCTCCGACACATACAACATATTCATTACCGCCGAAAGCAACACAGGATGCTCCGTTACCCGGGAGACTTCTCTGGAAGTGAGGCCGGGGCTGTTCCTGACCATGGAGAATCCCGACAGGGAGGCCGATGCTGGGGATGCGGTGACCTTCCAGCTTGAGGTGCTTAACGGGGGCGATGCGAACGACAGGGTGGAATTCTCGGCAGGCTCGCTCGAAGGGTGGTCCATTGATGTTCCCGACACCATCGAGATCGACGGAGGGTCCTCGAGCAGTGTCGAGTTCCGTGTCTATGTTCCTCTCAGAGCGCAGCTTTCGGAAGAAGATGTCATCACATTCGAGGCAATATCCCGCAATGCGGAAAGGACCTATACCGCCACGGGGAAGATCACCGTCACCGGCGTGGCAACATACGGTATAGAACCAATAGGAGACACGGTAAGACCGCTTTTTGCAGGATCCGTAGGGACCTTCCAGGTCAGGGTGATCAACATCCTCAACTCGACCAAGACCTTCGAGATGGCGTCAGAGGGCCTTCCTACCACGTGGTCTGTTTCCTACTCCTCCACAGATGGTGAGCTCCAGGGGAGCCTCTATGTGTTCGAGGTCAATGCTTCAGGCGAGGAGGTCGTGGATGTAATGGTCACCACTTCTTCAACAGGCCCCTTCGGGACGCATCCGTTCGGCAGCTACGTGAGGGCGAGGGGAGAAACCGAGAAGAAGTGGATCTACTTCACGTTGAAGGTCGTGGATGGTTCCAGGGATGTGGTAGAGGCCGGATCCGGGGATCAAAAGCAGGTTTCCGGAAGGGTTGGGACCAATTATCCGATCAAGTATTCGAAGGTCTACTTCTCCCTTGATCTATACAACCCGACCCTGGAGGACCTGCAGATAGGGATAACGGTCGATGGTCCCGAAGGATGGTACCTCGGCTCCGACTACGAGGATATAGAACTCTCACCGGGGGCCTCATCGCTCTGGAACCTCTCGGTGACCCCCGCGACAGGTGCACTCTGGAACCTTGGTAACCCATACAGAATGGATGTCGGCATAGATGCCGGAGCCGAAGGGCAGTTCTCCAAGAACCTCGAGGTGATAATACCGGAGGTCTCCGACATCAAGGCGGAGAGGGAATGGTCATCGGTCAGCACCGTTGAAGAACAGACGGTTCCCCTGAACCTCACCTTTTCCAACAAGGGTAACAGGGACGAGACGATAAGCATCTCTCTGGAAGCCCCGCCGGAGCTCACGGTCAACCTGACCCCCGGTGAAAGGGTCCTGGAACCGGGAGGGTCTTTCACTGCCAGAGGTGAGATAAAGGTCAACGATGTGGAAGAACCGGGGGCTGTCTCCCTCAAGGTCAGATACTCCTCTTCCAAGGGGACTTACTCCCTGGATTACTCTATCTATATAGAAAAGAAGGATGATGGAACTCCTTTCAATTACTTGACGCTCATCATCATAGCCGTGGTGGTCATTGTTCTGGCCATCGTGGGCTACATCGTTTACAACAGGTTCTTCCATGGAAAGGAGAAGAAGAAAGGTGACGAGGGAGCGGTCGGGGGTCAGAAACAACCCGCAGACAGGGAACCTTCTGCTTCGACCGGAACGGATGCCCCCGCATCCGGAGTGGCTGTTCCCACCGAGGACCCGGAGATCATAAGGAAGGCGGATGATGCTCTCGCCTCCATACTGGGAGACGATGCTCCAGGCGGAGGGGGCGAACCTGAAAGGGTCGAGGTGGTGGAAGCCACCGTGGTGGAGTGAGAGAATGATATCCTTCGTAGATGTGGGAGTTCTGGACCTGAACAGCGAACATCTCGGGGTCGATATCTCACACCTGATGGAGGCCGCTGGAAGATCGCTGGCAGAGGAGATCAGGTCCCGGGTCGATCCGGGCAAGAAGGTCGTGATCGTCTCAGGGACCGGTAACAACGGGGGCGACGGGGTGGTTGCCGCACGGTATCTTTCGACCTGGAAGGTCCCGGTCGTTGTCGTCATGATCAAGGACATTCCCAATCATGGTTCCGGGCTGTCCCGAAGGGCTTTCGCGGACCTGCCCGTAAGCGTTCCCACCCGGGTCCTTGAAGAGAACGACCGCGAGTCCCAAATGAAAAGATCACTGAAAGGGGCTGGAGCAGTAGTGGACGGATTGCTGGGTTCTGGAGCGAGAGGGAAGCTACGCAATGACCTTGTCCAGATATTGACCGCCATGAACTCGTTCAAAGGTATCAGGATCGCCATTGACATACCGACGGGGCTCGGACAGGATACCGCTTTCAGGGCGGATGTCACCGTTACCTTCCACGACATCAAGGAGGAAATGATGGTCGACGGGGAGCCTCATCCTGACTGCGGCGAGATCGTCGTGAAGAAGATAGGCATTCCCGATAACGCCGCCACATACATCGGTCCCGGCGACCTCCTGCGCGTTCCAGCCAAGCCAGTCTGTTCAAGGAAAGGCGAGGGGGGGAAGGTCCTGGTGATCGGAGGCGGGCCTTTCACCGGAGCTCCTTCACTTGCGGGGGCAGCAGCTCTGAGGACGGGGGCCGATCTTGTCAATGTCGCGGTCCCTCGGGGGATCGCCAATGTCGTTGCGTCCTTCTCCATGGACCTGATCGTTAATAGGCTGCCGACCCTCAACCCACATCGGTTGGGTCCAGAGGTGCTTTCGGACCTGAAGGAGATGATCGAACGATCGAGTTCGATATTGATAGGTCCCGGTGCAGGGAACGATAGAGGAACCCTGCACCTCCTGGAAGGGGCCCTTGAACATGCATTATCCCTGAACCTGCCCGTGGTGGTCGATGCCGACGGGATCACAGCTGTGTCGGAACTCTGGAAAGGAGGAAAGATGGGGTATAACGTGCTGCTCACCCCGCACAGGGGGGAGCTGGGGAAGCTCGTCAAGAGCTTCCTTCCAGGATCGGATACGGATGTCCTGAAGGACCCCTGCGAGAAGACTGGAGAGACCGGTTCCTGGAGACCCGAGGCACTCGAGATCGTTTCCGAACTGGATCGGAAGCTCGGGGCGACCATGCTGATCAAGGGACCTGTGGACCTCTGCTTTTCGGGAGAGCCCCCCTCCCTTTCCGACAACGTTGCGATCGAGCTGTCCGGAAGAAAGGTATACAGGAGATACTGCACGGCAGGTGTGCCCGCGATGAGCGTTGGCGGTACCGGAGATATACTCGCCGGCCTCTGCACCGGACTGCTTTCACGTGGTATGCGGCCATTTGATGCTGCCTGCGTTGCAGCCTACGTCAACGGGAAGGCTGGCGAGGAGGCCTTTTCACAGCTTTGGCACTCTCTCTCCGCATCGGAGTTGCTTTCGAGGGTGAAGATAGTTCCCCCGAGGTAGGAACGTCCCCGTCCCATGGACCTTCCTGGAACATATCGTACATCTTGCCGCATGGGCATGTGATCCTCTCATGGTATTCGACCCGTGATGCGTCGATGATCTTACCGCAGCTTGGGCATTTGAACTCATCCTTTCCTTTGAGGAATACGGATCTGGCCTTGGAGCTGAAGTTCCCCCGTTCTGACCTCTTTGCCCATTTAAGGAAGACAAGACCTGCAAGCCAGAGGGCCGCCCCGATGAGACCAAGGGTCGAAGGAAATACCTGACCAGGGGCACCAAAACCGAGAACCACCTTGTGCTTTACGATCACCACGGCCACTATATCTGCCATGACCATGAAAGGACCCATCGATAGAGCGAGAACGGATGTGACCCTCATTCCGAGAGAGCCTTCCATTGCCATGGTGGATGATGGTCCTATGGATTATGAAATACTTTCCCGCCTCAGTTCATCCCCGATATCAAGGATATTCCGGATATGTACAATAAACCGCTTATAGGAGAACCCTGAATGATATCTTATCACGTCAGGGGAGAGGTTTACTTGGGTGGCAACCCGAAGAAATGTATCACGGTCATGGTCCTGGGGATGCTATTATCATCGACTGTAATGTTGATCACGGGAGCGGCCGCTCCCATTTCGCTCCCTCCATCGATATCCTCTGGGGTGGTTCTCATGGGTGATCCGAGGCTGGAATGGGAAGTGGATGCGATAAAGGACGATACCTCGAATATCTCGACCCCGGCACTTTCGGACCTTGATGGGGACGGGAGGATGGAGATCGTGGTGGTGTCCGCGGATGGTAATGTTAACGTCATCAGGCACGGGGGGTCCTGTTTCTGGGGAGAGCCCTTCCAGCTAGGGGGGATGGACCTGCTCGGTGTTGAAGAATGGACCCGGCATGGATCGCTCAGGCCTCCGGAATATTTTCCCTCGCCTCTCGTCGGGGACGTCGTGTCGGGAGATGAACCGGAACTGCTCATAGCCGGGGGCGACGGGCTCTACTGTATCGGAGCGAACGGAAGGCTCATGTGGAGATACGAAGTCCCTAACGGATCGATCTTCAACACTCCGACCCTCGTCGATCTTGAAGGGGGGCCGAAGCCAACGAACAAAGAAATGGAGATCGTATTCGCAAGGGACAACGAGAACAGGACGACCGAACTTGTGATCCTCAAGGGTAACGGAACGATCGTCCTTCAGCAGAATATTTCCCTGAACGGAGATACCCTCAATGAGGTGTCTGCCTCGATCGTTGCCGAGGACCTGGACGGGGCCTTCTGGGAGAACGGGACCAGAAGATTGCCTGGAGATGGAGAGGAAATCTCGATGGAGCTCGTGATCGCAAGGTATGGATACATGGAGGTATACGACCTGAAGAACCGCTCCATAGGTCCGAAGGGGGGATATGCAAGAAACCTAAGCGAGAACTTGGACCAATATCTCATTTCCACCCCTGCCGTGGCAAATGTCGATCCGGACCAGGGACTTGAAATGACCCTCGGGAGGAACCGGGGATCGTTCGATTGGAACGATTGGGGGAGTGATATCTTGCTTTTCAAGCGCCAAGGCGGTCTTACCGGCGATATTCCTATCGGGTCCGAAGATTGCGCTATCATCGGTTCGCCCGCATTTGGCGATCTGCAGGGAACGGCCTACAGCTCCTGGACCGGGGACGATATCGAGCTTGTATTCGGTTCCGGGAACGGCATGCTCTACGTGGCGAACTCCGCGACCATGACCCAACTCTGGAGTTTTGATACGGGTGGAGCACTTATTTCATCTCCTGCCCTATGCGACATCGATCACGACAGGGAGCTCGAGATCATCGTCGCATCCGAGAGCGGGAAGATATTCTGCCTGGACGGCGACCCTTCGGATGGGGTCGATGAAGGGGCCCCGTATCCAGGAGATTGTCCCACCCAGGATGTTCTCTGGGTATATGACGCGGATACGACCTTCGGCATCTCGTCACCGGTTGTTGCTGACATCGACCGGGACGGCGTGCTCGAGGTTGTCATAGGGACAACCGACGGCAGGGTGCTCTGTCTCTCGGCAGGAGGCAGGTCTCTTGTCGGCCAGGCCGACTGGCCGACCTTCCACGGGAACAACGGAAGAACGGGATACTATTACAATTACCCAACAAAATGGGTTGAGTTCGGTCCGAAGATCGATGAGAACGAGGGACCGGAACCCTTGTTGAAGAGTGTCAGTCCTGGTTCGCTTGTCGGTTTCAATCTATCGGTATTGCTCGAAGGCCAGGGAATAACGGAGGAGAACCGGCAGAAGATAATGGTACACATAGACCGCTCCACCGTGCCTCCCGGATGGTCAGCATGGCTTGATACACCTCCGGGCAAGGGCAATGACAATCCGGAATTTGTGATGCTGGCATCTCAAGAGGCAGCGCAAGTGACCTTCTGGGTCTATGCACCATGGGATGAGGACTTCGGGGAGATCGCAAGGATAGACGTCGATGCTTATCTGGAAACGAACACAGACGATATTGAGACCGTATCATGCATCGCTGTTTTGAACCTCTTCAATGATCTCGAGGTGTTCTTCCTCCAGCCTGTGGACGAAGATCCGCTATCTGAATTGTATGATAAAAAATGGAACACTATCGATCCGGGTAATGACTGTACTTACACGATCGTTATCCGCAACACAGGGAACATGAACGATTCCTACGAACTGACCCTTTCGGAACCACCCATCGGAGCAGGGTGGAACTGGTATTTCATGGAGACTGGAACGCTGAACGCTTCTGTCTCTCTGACAGCTCAGCTCTTTGTCGATATGTTCGGTGGATGCTCGGGTGCAACTTTCACGGTGGCCGTCGAGGCCTCTCCCAATGCTGTCGCGGACTCGAGAATTCCGATTGTGGTCAAAGGGATCTCAAAGAACATGATGGGCATTCTTCAAAAAACGGATGAGATCATTCTTGTGGTCGGGAGCGTCCCCGGATTATCCCTTGTTGCGTTCGAGGACCGTTACGAGATCACTGATGAAAAACTAACTATCTCTCTTGGTATCACGAACACGGGCAACATCGATCCCTTGAACGTTCTTCTGAGCGTTGAGGGCCTTACTTCCGCATGGGGGCTCGAGTTACTCGATGGGGCAATACCGATAAAAAGGGGCCAGATGAAGCGGGTCCAGGTCACCATCACGCCCCCTTCATGGATCCATACATTGTACGAAGCAGGCACCGAAGTGGACCTCACCTTTTTTGGAGTGGCAGAAGGCCTCTCCCTGAACTCAAGTGTGAGCATCACCCTGGTCATCCCAAGGAGTTCGGGGTTGATAGTGGGCATCCATCTACCGGATGAACTCGATCTCGCACCGTGTGACTCCATGAATGCCACCTTGAAGCTTTCAAGCCGGTCCAACTTCGACGAGGCCATCGAGATCACACCCTTCGATATCGACAGCTCATTGGAGGTTGAATTGACCGATGGAGAGGGAGCCCTTGTTGATACCGTCCATCTTGGTATGTTCGAAGATGTGGAGCTTTTAGTCCATGTGAAGGTTCGGGAGGATGCCGATGCAGGCAGTCAAAAGATCTCTTTCTGGATGACCCCCGAGGTTAACGTTCCGATCGTGGTCTCCTTCACCGTGAACGTCACCGGAGTGGGAGATATCAAGGCCAAATTCCTGAACGGTGGTATCAGCAAGACCGACAATGCTCCTATTCGCGAGGTCAGGAAGTACACCTTAGAGGTCACCAACGATCAGAATGCTAGGGACCTCATCCATGTCTTATACGGGAAAGAGTTCACCATTAACCCTGTTGTCAGGATCCCCCCGGAAGAAGGGTGGCATGCGGCGTTCAAGGGGATCTCCCGCTCGCTGGGTCCAGATGTCATTGAGACCATAAGCATGAGCATGGCCGAGTTAGCATCGACAGAGTTGAGGATCGGGGAATATCTCAGCTTCCCCACCGAGGCTGAACACCCTACAAGCAGCCATGAGCTTGTGTTCATGCTTGGCCGGGGGGAGACCGCTTACATCGACATCATCGCCGGCGGCGACAGTGGTGATGGGTCCTACCTCGTGAATGACATTCATCTTCGGTTCCTCGTGAGGTCCGAAGAATGGAGCGGAAGCTGCCTGCTGTCGCTCGATCTCGATCTCACAATTCCGGACCTTGCTTTCGACGGCAATGGATATTCATTACACGACACCTCGGGCAATACCATCGAACAAGCATCGGAGGGTGAGGGTTTCGTTCTCGTTATCGATATCATCAACATGGGTGATGCGGCCACGAACACTACCTGGATGAACGTTCATACCTCAGACTCCCCTGTCCAAAGAATCGGTATAGGTCCGATCGGACCTGGTCAGAAGTATGAGGTGATCGTCCCTATGGATCTTGCTGCCGGAGAACAGCTGGTATCTATTCACATCGATCCGGACAATTCGGTCCATGAGCTGAGGGACCAGTTCGTGGATGGGGGGGCCAATGATAACAACCGGATGACGATCGGACTGTCGGTAGAGAGAGAATACGGACATACTCCTATTCTGCTGTGTGTCACCTTGGTGTTGTTGGTGTTGCTGATCTGTATGGTCTTGCTGTTAGTTGGACTAGTGGTCATACGTCGTAGGCCCAGAAATGGTTCATAGGGGGACAGTGGCAGTTCCACATCCTCGAACGGTCAGGGACTGCCTGTTACCGTGAATACGTTTTTATGGGAGGAAACAACTCCCGCAGCAGGTGATACCTTGTCTGAGGAAACGAAGAAAAGGGACCTCTTTCCGGATTTCGAATACCGATACTTCCCGATAATATTCAAGGAGACCGAGATGGAAGGTATCCAGGGTCCCATCTACAGACCATCAGGTCAGATCCTTGACCTGGGGAATACCAACATCGTTGGCATGGAAGCCCCCACGGAGGTCTTCCACGACGGTGAGGCAAAGATGTACTCTCTTTCTCAGGAAGAGTTCGACCTTGAGGCTTCCACCGGCAAGACTCCCGAGATACTCGGTTATATTCCTTGCCCTGCCTGCGATACCCCAATACCCATAACCACCAATGAAAGGCCTCTGAAGATCAAGTGTCCCAGCTGCGGCAAGAAGGGCAAGCTCGAGTGATGGTGCCCCGGAGGGACCATGGGAAGGATCAGGATCGGTAACAGCGGTTGGTCATACAAGGACTGGCTCGGGCCTGTCTATCCTGAAGGTTGCCCTTCGAAGGACCTTCTCGGATACTATTTCTCCATGTTCGACACGGTGGAGGTCAACTCGACCTTCTACACCACCCCATCATCCTCTGCGGTCCAGGCCTGGTCCAGGACCGCACGCACCTTCAACAAGAGAGAGCTCACCGTCAAGGTTCCGGGGAGGATATCCCACGAGAGCTGCATGGAGGATGAACCGGTCGATATGTTCCGGGCATTGGATGAGTTCGATCGAGCTGTCCTCAGTCCCTTGAAAGATGACGGCGTCCTTGGGGCGGTCCTCTTCCAGGCCTCACCCTATTTCACGGTCAGGGGAGATATCAAATACAAGATGAAAGCGGAACCCAGGGTCCCGCTTCCCGGGTATGTTCTCGGCCTGAAAAGGCTCCGGGAACTCGGCGAGAAGATGGCATCCCTGCCAGGCTATCCCGCCTTGGAGCTGAGGAACTCCTCATGGCTCAATGAGGAACTGAGGCTCATTGAAGAGGCAAGGGACATACTAAGAGAGTTCGGGATCGCATTGGTCGTTGTTGACGGCCCCTCGTTCCCATGGTTCACGGAGGAGACAGCCAGACATACTTATATACGGTTCCACGGGAGGAACAAGGAAGCCTGGTTCAGGACCCATGGCGAGGGGGAAGATGAGAGGTATTCCTATGATTATCCTGAGAGTGAGCTCAGGGAGAGGCTCGACCCCCTGAGGATCATGGCATCCAAAGTGGACCGAGACACCAGGATATATTTCAACAATCATCCAAGAGGGATGGCCCCGAAGAACGCGATCAGGATGAGGGAGCTCCTGGGTCTCTCGGCTCCTCCGGGCGCTCTTGACAATTTCCTGTAGTTTTGGGGCAATCTTTATTCTCTGTCCGAACGATATTGCCCCCGTGATGGAGAATATGGAAGCCATGGAGGCATGTCACTGGAAGGCCCTCGATGACAATGATGTGGGATGCATGCTATGCCCGCATGAATGCAGAATAGCTGAAGGCGGACGGGGTATTTGCGGCATCAGGGTGAACAGGGGGGGAAAACTCCAGGCCGCTGCCTACGGCATATATCCCGCCATACATCTGGACCCCATAGAAAAGAAACCTCTGAACCATTTCCTTCCCGGTTCAAGGATACTCTCCTTGGGGTCGATCGGATGCAACCTGAGCTGCAGGCATTGTCAGAACTGGAGCCTTTCCAGGGAACGCCCGGAAGGGATGGAGGGATATTTCATCCCACCTCATCTGCTGATAGAGAAGGCCCTTGACAGAGGAAGCGTAGGAGTGGCATTCACATACAACGAGCCCACGATCAATTTCGAATACATCATGGACGTGTCTCCCCAATTGAGAAGTAGAGGTGCAAAGGTCGTCCATGTCACCAATGGCCATCTCCATCCCGGCCCGTGGGGAGAATTGATGGAACATACGGATGCCGCTAACATCGATGTCAAGGGATTCTCCGAGGAGTTCTACGGCAAGATCGCGGGAGGCAGACTTCAGACGGTACTTGAAAACGTGAAGACAGCTGTGAACATGGGGGTGCACGTAGAGATCGCATACCTGGTGATCCCGGGGCACAACGATGATGATGGGCAGGTTGGAGGTTTCATTGAATGGATGCTGTCGGAACTCCACGATCAGGTACCCGTGCATTTCAACCGGTTCCATCCTGACCATAGGATGTTGGATGTCCCGCCGACACCACCAGGGACGTTACAGAGGATCAGGGACCAGGCCATTGGAAGGGGAGTGAAGCATGTTTTCATCGGCAACCTGGGAGGCGGGGACTTCAATGATAGTTACTGTCCTGAATGCAAAAAGAAGGTGATAGAGCGGAACATGTACACTGTCCGCCAGAAGGGATTGATGGAAGGCAGATGCAAATACTGCCGCACGGTCATCTCCGGAGTGTGGGACCGATGACGACCATCCTCATCAGGTTCGCAGAGCTTGGATTGAAGTCCGAGAAGGTCAGGTCAAGGTTCCTTAAACTGCTCGCCGATGACATCGAGGGAAGCCTTATCGAGGCGGGAGTGGAGCATATCCTTTGCGTTCAGAGGAGCCGGCTGTTCGTTGAGACGGACCAGGAGGAGATGGCCTCATGGGTTTTGAGGCAGATCCCGGGGATATTCTCGTTCTCGCTCGTCGAGAAAGCATCATCCCGGAGGGGGGAATTGATGGAAGCCCTTTCCCGATACGGGGAGAAACGTATCCGTAAAGGGATGACCTACGGTCTCAAGGTGAGGAGGTCGGGTAATCATCCTTACACCAGCCAGGAGATAGCAGTGGAGGGGGGTGGGGCCGTCATATCACACCTTGAGGAGGGCGATGCAACGGTCGACCTTGTACATCCAGACATATGGATTGAGGTCGAGGTAAGGGAGTCCAATGCCTATATCTTCGACAACAGGACGAAGGGATCGGGCGGGATGCCGGCTTCATCCCAGGGGCGGGTCCTGCTGCTGCTTCCGGCGCCCGATACCGGATCGGAAAGGAGGAGCCTTCTCTCCTTCCTTTTAATGAGGCGCAGAGGGTGCCGGGTGATACCGGCCACAAGGGAGGAGCATTACGCATACTGGGCAGAGTTCATGAGAACGGGCACCATGGGCGGTCACCAGGGACCTTTCGTCCTCAAGGCAGGGGGGGGCCTGTCATCCGCGCTGATGGATGCTGTCGACCGGCTCAAGGTGAAAGGGGTGGTCATACCCTCGGGTCCCGGGGAAGAAATGGAATATCCCGTGGTCCATTCGCGGGGTATGCCGGTGTCCCAATTCTATCCCACGATCTCAATGGACCTCCCCGAGGTCGAGGAGTGGCTCCAGAGGTTCATACCATCAAAATTGAACCTCTGATCTCAGCCTCCCTCCCTTATATACCTTAATAAAGCTTATATAAAGTAATCCATTACGCTAATATCCCCATCCTACCCTATTGCGGCCGGGTGGAAAAGGTTCGTAAGGTGATCAAATGGACATTCACATTCAGAACGTCGTATCCTCCTCTTCAGCGGGGGTACCGCTAGACCTGCAGAAGATCTCCATGGCCCTGGACGATGCAGAATACGTCCCGGAGAAGTTCCCGGGCCTGATCTACAAGGTCAAGGACCCCAAGACGGCCCTCCTGCTTTTCTCCAGTGGAAAACTCGTATGCACGGGTGCCAAGAGCGTGACCATGGCCGAAGAGGTCGTGGGACGGGTCCTGACCATGATCAAGGAGATGGGGGTGAACGTTGATACGGCTCCCAAGGTGACCGTGCAGAACATCGTGGCCACCACGGACCTCGGAAGGGAGCTCAACCTGAATTCCATCGCGATCACTTTAGGTCTTGAGAAGGTCGAGTACGAACCGGAGCAGTTCCCAGGTCTGGTCTACAGGGTCGACCATCCCCGGGTCGTTGCCCTCCTCTTCGGATCCGGTAAGATCGTTTGCACCGGTGCCAGAGAGATAGAGGACATCGATATTGCTCTAGGAGAGATCGTTAAGGAGCTCGAGAACGCTGGTCTATGATGCGGTAAGCAGGGTGAGGAAGGATGGGGCTTGGAATATTCGACAGGGTTTTCGGCAAGAGACCTGCTGAGAACGACCGGCGGGGCGACCTTCGGGATGATCAACACTACGAAGGACCAGCGGAAACGGAGAACGATTCCCTCCTCGTTGACCACCATTTCATCTATCCTCCCGAGGATGATTACGAAAAAAGGATCGGCGGCATGATCTATCTGGTGGAGATAGGGAACAATACGGACTACCCAATGGGGAACATCCGCCTTGAGTTCCCCGCAGGGCACAAACTCGGCTCCTTCGGGGAGCCTAAGCAGACCAGGAAATTATTGGACCCGGGTGAGAAACTCAAGGTCCAGGTACCTTTTACTCCTTTATATCAGGGTGGGAGCGAAAACCTGGAGTTCGAGATAATCTTCTTCGATTTCAGGCACAAAGTGGAGGAAAGGATGCAGATGCGGGCTGACCCCTTGAAGGTGGTCGTCCCCAAGTTCGAGCCCACCTCAATGGACGAGGACAGGTTCCGGATCCTTACTTCGAACCTTTACAGATGGTCGGTGGAGACCGATGTCATCCCCCTCCCCCCGGACAGGCTCTACGCCATCTTCGTGGACCGGTTGAAGCAGATAGGTTTCCGGGAAGCATACGAGGTGGTGAACGAGAGGCTTTTCCGGGGTATCTCGCAATTAGTGGCGACCGACAGCAAGGGAAGAGGGTGGGCTGCCCAGGTCCAGGTCATTGGAAAGGATGATGAGACGAGGGTCCTGATGTATACATATGGCGAGAGACCGCTCTATGCATACAACCTTGCCGTCAAGATCCTCCTCAAGATCGACCACCGGGAAGACATCATGAAAGGTGTTCTCTGATGCCCTTATCAAGAAGGTGCCTAAAAAATTACATATATGAATTGCATGGTTCATGTTATCGGAGTAGATCCACCTGCGAACCCTCACATGCTGAGGGGGAGTGATAGCCATGTCGCCTTCTTTATTCAAGAGGAGCGGTTCTTCCGCTGTAAAACTGGTCAGTGCAACAAAGAACGAGATCAACCAGTATAGCCAGATGCTTTCCGGTCAGGGCTACACGATGATTGGAAATCCCATCGAGTACCGGCAACCTATGTCCCAACAACAGTTGAGGGACTCGGTGAAGGGATATGCTGCCCAGAACAACTGTTACCTGGTTGTCGAGGTGAACGATCCCAATCCGGCCGCTAACCCGTACAACCCCTACAAGTTCTATCTGTTCCAGCACAGGTCGGGTCAACATGCTCCCGAACCCACGCAACCCCCGTCAAAAGGTGGGGCCCCGGCAGCCTCTCAGCAGGCTCAGAACTTCGCACAGTTCACGTGCCCCTACTGCAGATCGGTATTTCAGGCTTATGTGAGACCCGGTCAGAACGTGCTCACCTGCACGGCATGCCGGGGGCAGAGCATGGTGGACATACCCGCCTCGTCCTTCGGCCAGCAGGCAGTCCCTGGTGCCAACGATCCCCAGAGCCAGATGCGGCAGATCAAGCTAAGGTCCTCCTACAATACGTTGGACGAGATGATCGTTGATTGTCTGGAATCACTGGGCAAGATCCTGATCATAGATGGCAATCCGGTAGAGTTCGAGGATACGGGTGAGTTCCTGTATCCATTCATCAAGATGAAATCGGCAGCTTACCAACACATCGGTTTCAGGAATATGGACATCATCATGATGAAGGAGGCCACACATGATTTCAAGATCCTCGGGACGGAGCAGCATTCACAGTCCCAGGCAAATGTCAACCCCCACAAGGACGAGCTCTTCTCCGTGAAGGTACTCGGAGGCATCAACTTCCTGGTCCTTGAAGAGTTCAAGGCACTTGAACCCCAGCAGAAGCAGTCCATTGCGAACGCGTTCTACCAGTTCCTGACGAGATATGTCGGCGTGCAGTGAATGGGACACCATTAAATCGTTGCTCGCGGATAATGGGCCATGGAAATCCTACGGGGTAAACCCGTTGTCGACAGGATCGATAAGGAGCTGAAGCTCATATCCTGTAACATCGGAACCCCGATGCTTGTGGTTTATCTAATAGGAGCCGATGAAGCCTCCGTCATCTATTCAAGGTCCAAGATCAGGAAGGGGGAGAAGATCGGTGTCAAGGTAGTAACAAGGGAATTCCCTTTAGGAACACCCACAGAGCAGATAGTAGGCCATTTGTGTGAAGATGCAGCTGACCCGGATGTCCATGGGATAATGATAGAACGCCCGTTATCGATCGGAGTGGACATACAGGACCTGATAGTACATATCCCGCCTTCGAAGGATGTGGAAGGGCTCCACCCTGAGAACTACGGCCTGCTTGGGATGGGAGTGCCGAGGTTCATACCCCCTACACCGCTGGGAGCGCTTCTTCTGATGCAACATTACAGGGTCCGGACAGAGGGCAAGGAGATCGTCGTGGTGGGGAGAAGTCCCAATGTAGGCCGGCCTCTGGCTGCCCTCCTTTCGCAGAAAGCCCCCTGGGGTAATGCCACGGTCACAACGGTCCATACCAGGACACAGGACATCTCGGTCCACACAAGAAGGGCCGATATCATCATCACCGCGGTTGGCATACCCCGCCTTATAAGAGGAGAAATGATAAAAAAGGGCGCGGTCCTTATCGATCTTGGGATCAATCCTGTGGAGGACGGGATCGTGGGGGATGTGGACCTTGGATCTGTAAGTGAGGTCGCGGGTGCAGCGACCCCGACCCCGGGTGGGACCGGCCCGGTAACGGTATCTTCCATGTTCCTGAACCTGTACCGGGCAACGATACTGGCAGGATCCTCTGATATAGAATTCACAGATGAGATCATAGGGACCGTTTACGGATACAGCGGGGGTTAATCATGGTGAAGATCACCGTATGTCGGACCTGCGGATCGACCATGTCCGAGATCTGGAATACCAGGGAAAGCTGTGTGGAATGCGGCGGCCAGGTGGACCATGTGGAAGTGAACATGGGTTCCATTGAGCGGTTACCCCGTCTCCTGAACATAATGGGTTTGATCCTGACGGTCCTGGCTGTTATCTACCTGTTATTCAAGCTGTTCATGGATGACATGGGTAGACAGGAGGGTATAAACATCATTGTTCTTTTCATCGGAGCGATACTGCTTTTCTGCGTCTCACTGTTGTCCCAGTTCCATCTGTTCACCAGTGCGAGGAAAAAGGCTGGAATGGTTCCGGGGCCAAGGAGGCAGAGACGAATGAGGGATCAAGACGACGGACAACCGATAAGGTCCGGCAGGATCGAGCCCACGACCAGAAGAACGGCGAGTAAGGTTCCGCTGAACCGTAAATGAGCTACTGGGAGCTTCCCTGCCACACGGATACTTATTAATAATGAAGGGCCATTTCCCGATGACTTCCCATTAGGGTATGGAATAATGGGCAAGAGGTACATTTCTCTATGGAGGCACTTTAATGAGCAGATCGACCTTGACCGTGATGGTATTGGCGGGTCTCCTCCTTTTTGGACTTCTATCATTCCACGACATCAGCGGAGCGATAGGCGGCGAGGAGACGGACAGGTCCATGATCACCACCGAGTCCGGAGAGACGGAGTTCTTCCTGGACCGTGGGGAGGGTTCGTGGTTCGTAATAGATATTATCTTCGACAACGAGCGAACGACCGACGTAACATTGCATATATTCAATCCCGACCCCGATGTCTCTCATGACATCCTAATAAGCCTTGATGTCACCGAAGAGGATGACTGGGAGTTCAGGATAATCGATGTCTGGGACTCGGAAGGATCGGATATCACCGATGGATCCGAAGTTGTCAAGGGTCGGAACTACACAGTGAAAGACCTTGATGGCGGGGGCATGGTCACGGTGGTCCTGGAAGCTTCATACAGCGGTGACTCCTCCGAAGCCAGCAAGGATGTGGTCATCCACACTCTGATATCTGACAGCAAGGAGTTCTCATCCTCTAGGACATTGACCTTCAATAGCTACAAGACCAACCACGTGATGATAATAATTGCCCTTGTTGCTGCCTTTATAGGTCTCGGTTTCGCGTTCCTGACCGCCAGGGCGATCATCAAGAAAGATGTTGGGAGCGAGGAACTTCTCAAGATCGCCGGTTATATCAAGGAAGGAGCTACCGCATTCCTCAACGCTGAATACAAGGTCATCATATGGTTCATAGCTGCCGTGGTATTGTTCTTCATCATCGGGATATTCACCCTGGATATGGCTTGGCAGCTGATACCCGCGTTCCTCATAGGTGCCCTCTTCTCCGCATCTGCAGGGAACATCGGTATGAAGATAGCCACAATGGCAAATGCAAAGACGGCCTGGGCCTGCAAGGAGAGCAAGAGGTCTGGACTCCGGGTCGCATTCAACTCCGGGTCCGTCATGGGCCTCACCGTGGTCGGCCTGGGACTTCTGGGTATATCTTCATTGTACATAATCTTCGGGAACGTCGATATGCTATTCGGTTTCGGTTTCGGTGCCTCCTCTATCGCCCTGTTCGCAAGGGTTGGCGGGGGAATATACACCAAAGCAGCGGATGTAGGGGCCGATCTCGTAGGCAAGGTAGAGGCGGGTATACCGGAGGACGACCCGAGGAACCCCGCCACGATAGCAGACAACGTCGGTGACAACGTCGGTGACGTTGCCGGAATGGGTGCGGACCTCTTCGAATCGTATGTAGATTCGGTCATAGCCGCCATGGCCCTTGGGATAATGGGCGTTTCTGCACTTGGGTCGGACCTCTTCGGGGGAGGCGCCGCCGGTGCTGCAACCCTTCTACCCCTCCTGCTTGCAGGAATAGGCATAATATGCTCCATCATCGGTACATTCGCTGTGGGGGCCGGAGGCGAGAATACCGATGCCCACAAGCAGCTTAACAGGGGTATATGGGTTGCGGCAGGACTGATGACGGTCGTATCACTAGGTCTCATATGGTTCATATTCAAGGGGGAGCCGGATGCCTCCTCCATCATCACCTCCCTGTTCTTCTCGTTGATAGCGGGTCTTGTCTCCGGGATCATAATCGGGAAGGTCACCGAATATTACACATCCGACCATTCCAAACCAACTCAGAGGGTTTCGGAAGCGTCTACCACCGGTGCAGGTCCGAACATTATCGCAGGTCTCGGCCTTGGAATGATCTCGACCGCTGTGCCTGTGATCGCAGTGGTCTTCACGATAATAGTGGCATTCATGCTTTCCGGACTGTACGGGATAGCCCTTGCCGCTGTCGGTATGCTATCGACCCTTGGTATAACGCTTGCGACCGATACCTATGGGCCGGTTGCTGATAACGCAGCAGGACTCGCGGAAATGGCCGGGATGGGAAAGAAGGTAAGGGAAACAGCAGAGGAGCTTGACGCGGTGGGCAACACAACAGCTGCCATTGGAAAGGGTTTCGCAATAGGTTCTGCCGGATTGACAGCACTTGCCCTCTTCTCCGCTTTCGTACAGGCGGCAAACCTGGACCTCAGCCAGTTCACACTGGTGAACCCGTTCATCCTGGCAGGTCTCTTTATAGGCGGCCTTCTCCCCTTCATATTCTCGGCGATGACCATGCAGGCAGTCGGTCAGGCAGCCCAGGACATGGTCGAGGAGGTAAGGAGGCAGTTCAAGACCATTAAAGGCATAATGGAAGGCAAGGCCAAACCGGACTACGAGAAGTGTGTGGCGATCTCCACAAAAGGGGCCCTGAAGAAGATGATCGTCCCTTCACTGCTTGCTGTCCTGGTCCCGATCTTCGTCGGCTGCATATCGATGGAAGCCCTGGGAGGACTTCTGGCCGGTTCGATAGTGACCGGGTTCGTCCTTGCCGTAATGATGGCCAATTCCGGCGGTGCATGGGACAACGCGAAAAAATACATCGAGGCGGGACATTACGGTGGAAAGGGGTCCGATGCCCACAAAGCAGCGGTCATCGGCGATACCGTAGGTGATCCGTTCAAGGATACGTCCGGACCTTCACTGAACATCCTTATCAAGCTGATGTCCATAGTGGCACTGGTCTTCGTACCCTTGTTCCTCGTGATCAACGCATTTATCGGCTGAATAATAGTAAGAATGAGGAAAGGGGGCTCAACTCACGGTTGGCTCTCCTTTCCCTTTTTCATGTTCCCTCAGGATCCCTCAATTTCTCTGCCCTTGCCTTGAACTCGGAGCTGGATATCCTGTCCTTCCCGAAGTCCTGAAAGAGGGAGTTCCATTATGACCATGCAGCATCCTCTATCTTATGCCCTATAAAGGGATCACCGGTTTGATATTAAACCCCTTTTCGTGACCCTTTTCGGTAAAGGATTATCGTGCCCCCTTTGATCTCCACCAGAATGGCAGCCAGCTTCTCGGCCATCTTCTCCACATCTTCCTTCCATGACCGTGAAGGACCCATTGATGGGAGCATCTTCACCTTCACCAGGTCCCTTCTAGCGAGTTGCTCGTCGATCTCACTGAGTATGGACCCGGTCAAACCTGACCGTCCCACCTGCACGGTTGCCTTCAGGGACATTCCCCTGACCTTCATCTCCTTGATGTCCATGTTATATCTCACCTTCGCTGTTATCGTGACCTTCATCCTTGAAAGGATATCTCATGACGTGGCCGCATTCCAGACAGGTGATGATCCTCCTGCCGTCCCGGACCCTGGTCCTTGAAGTAATACCCGGCAACATCGGGGCCATACATCCTTTGCAAGTGCTCCTCTTCATCCGTTTGGGTACCCTTACAGTGTACCTCATACCTATCTTCCTTGCAAGGTAAAGATATCTTCTTGCGAGATCGAGCTCACCCTTCCTAGCCATAGTGAAGGCCTGGGAATACAGCGTTTCGATCCTATCGGCAGCGGCCTCCCTGATAATGGGTTTCTTCTTACCCCTGCCCCTTCGCTCCATCGGTGGCCACATACGGAACTAGATATTTAAAACTCTACGACCGCTCATTGCCGTTGGTCCCGTAGAGCTCGTTTGCCATCTCGTCAGGTGACAGCTCCTCCATATCATTCTCCTCGATCTCCTCCTTTGGAGGCTCGGGTCCAATTGTATCATCTGTCTCCTTCTTCGTCGGTATCGTCAGCTCGATAACGTTGGTGCCACGCATCCTCATCTCCGCCTCGCCCATGGCACCGACGCCGGGAGAGAGGGGGACATGGGAGGTCGTGTGGCTCCCTCCTTTCGCTACTTTGCCAGCAGGATCATATTCCAGACCCGGGGTCTCTTCCTCCCCTTCCTCCTCGATCTCATCGTTCTCGTTCTTCTTCCGCCTGAGAAAGACCATCACGATAACGATCAACAGGATGAGCACCACCAGGATGATACAAATGATCAGCCATATCGGGACCTCTTTGCTTTCATCATCATCGGGACGAACGATCACATCCTCATTTTCCACGACGAGTGAGACCTGGATCAGGTTGAACCTGCCATAGGAATCCGTTACGTTGATGGTTATCTTGTAGGTTCCAACCTGGGCCCCCGAAGTGTTCAGGACGAGGTTCCCTTCCTTCTTTTCTCCCGGTACGAGTGAGTAGCTGTCGCCCGAATAAATGATGAAACCTCTGGGATTCTCCAGGTCGAACGTGAGGTCCACGCTTACCTCCAGTTTGTTGTCCATGGAGACCTTGAGCGGGTAATCGTAGCCTATGGTGACCTTCTGAGTGCTGGTGAAGGAGACCTCCGCGAAATCGGGTTCGTAAATGAACGTCCGCGTCAGCGAGCCCGTACTTTTTCCGTCGGCCTTGGCAATGACGTACCATTGATGGATACCGGGCATCTTCGGGGTATATCTGTACGTGGTCCTTGTAAGCGGGAAGGTCTCCTGAGTATCGTCGGGAAGGACGATCACAAGGTCATATGTGAGGTTCAATGGATTGATGTATTCCCCCTTCCAGCTCAGATCGACCCCTTCCTCGACGCGGTAGGTGTCCACGGGTGATAGAAGGTCCACCTTTGGTTCCTTCAGGTCAGGATCGTAATGTACGACGAACACCCCTGACTGCCTCTCGTCGTTGAAAGCCCTATCCCTGGCCTTCCAGATAACAAGATTATCCACATAGGGAACGAGGTCCAGGACCACCGAGACCCGTATGCTGGATGTATTGCCCTCCTCCGCCTCGTACTTTATCCAGTCGGAAAGCTGTTTATTGGGCATGGTATACTGGTAGTGGATCGAATTCGGGTCCACCCCCGATAGGTCATCGTTGATGGTTATGGAGACAAGGAATGTCCCGTATGTCACATTCACTTTCATTGGAGGCTCTGGATAGGTATAATAGATCTGGTGAGAGTCTATCACTATCGGGACCTCACTGACGAGGCTAGCTCTCTCCGTATTATCTACAGCCCATACATAGAGCGTATGGAACCCTTCCGCTCCGACGTATATGCTCTTGAAACCTGTGGTCAGGTTCTCCTGGTCCGGATATGTGTTCATGTCCAGGGAATAGCATACCCCTTTCAGACCGGACCCGGTCTCGACTATGTTATCCCATGTCAGGAACATCTCGGGATCGTTATCCATGTTGAGCTTCTGGTCATTATAGTTGTCCGCTCTGAGGGCAGCCCCTTCAACGATACCGGGAGGAGCCATATCTATGCGGAAATTGAATGTCAATTTTGCGACAGTGACCCCATTATCCGTGACATTGAGATAGAAGAAGGTCGAGCTCCCATCCTCGCCCATTACAGGGACCGTCAGTTCAGTGGTCGTATTGTAGATGTAGGTCCAATCGACAGAGTCCCCCCATTCGTTAGAGAACTCAACCTTGAAATTCCCTTCCCGGGGTGAAACGTCGTTGTAACCAGCGAAGGCAACCTTGAAATCGTGAACGGTGAGGTCGGTCCCTCCGAAAAGCCATCCGTTCACAACGGGTTCGGGCTGGATCGGCGTCCTGAACCTGTAACTTACTATCTCCAATCTCGAGTTCAATCTGAAGAGGTTCAATCTCTTTGCCTGTTCGGCCAACCCTATATGCGTTACAGGTGTGGCAAAGGCACTTACGGTATCGCCGTGCGGCATGTCGAATGTGAACTCCATCGGGACCGTGAACTCCCAGTTGTTGTTATCCAGGAACCTCAGCTCTTCACCGTCCTTTATGACCATCCAATCCTTTCCGTTCTCCACAACGATATTTCCAGTGGCCTTGTCCCAGGTGAGCCCGATCACATCATCGCCGGTCTCCAATGTGAGGTTCATCCCGAGGAAATTATCAGGTGGTAGATCGGTCCTGCCGCGAACCTTCAGAGAGTATGTCCCAAGTGTGGGGAAAACATCCACGGCATCGACTCCCGTCGTCCAACCGTCCGGATCGAACATCTGGACCTGTATTGCGGTGGTCCTCAGGATCGGATTGAACTCCCATACCTCCGTACCGTCCCCGGCCCATGCGAAATGGCTCCTCGTTTGAGACGAATAGGCCTGTCCATGACCACTCCAATCTCCGGGTGAGGTTGTTGTTGCGACCTTTTTCCAGCCGAACCAATCCAGTCGCCACATGAAGGTCTCATCATCGCCATCCCCGAAGAGCAGCAACTCATTGGTATCGGTGTTCAAGGAGATACCTGCCAAATCCTGGGCGTGGGGTTCATCATCACCGGTCGGTAGCTTTTCCCATAATACGGTATCGGTATGGAAGAACCACAGGTCGTTCAGTTCCACGTTGGATGTTCCGTTGCGCTGACCTCCGAACATGAAAAAGCCCCTGTTGTTGGGGTCATAAGTGACTGCGGTCTCCATCCTGCCCTGGGGTTTGGTGGTCGGGTTGATGGCTTTCCATATGTTACCGGTCATATTGTACTGATACAGTGTATCGGTATCTCCTCCGTGGACCTGTCCTCCATATAGATAGATCATCCTTTTGGCCGGATCGACGACCATTGCCGCTCTCCCTCTTGCTCCAGGAGATGCATGCTCGTTGATCCTCGTCCATTCACCCGTATCGCAGTCAAGCTTCCAGAACTCGTCATAGAAGTAATAATGGTAGGTCCATTGACTGACCTGGTATGAATAATAACCACCGTAGAGATAGAAATCGTTATCATCCGGGTCGTAGACGCTGGCCATCCCGCTGTGATAAGTGGGTTTTCCCTCATCGGACACATAGAGCATCTTCCATGATCTGGAGTCCAGAGAGAAAGATGCAAGCTGCCAGGTGTCACCATCATTACGCTTCAATGCCATCAATCTGCCGCCATTCTCATCGTCATATCCGGTGAAAGCGGATCCTCCTACCCATGTGGGATTGCCAGGCGTCAGCAGGGTGGAATAATCCACAAGGTCCACGGACCAGATGTCCTTTCTGCTGGCATCATCACCAAAGACGATGGCCTTGCGGCCGTTCGAGTAGATGTCGAATGCCTGTACATGCCTGCCCGGGATACCGCCCGTGAGATTGACGCTCGATAGGGTCCCGGTACTTATATCGATCACATATGTGTCGTTGAGAAGGTTCCAACCATCAAAACCCATGGAGAGGATGAGGTCGTCCGTACCAGACCTGTATTGCAGCAATCCTCCGGCTTCTGTGGGTATGTCCATATTATTGTTCAGGACCGTCCAGTTGTCATTTGTAACGTTGTACTCCCATAGGTCGTTCCGGTAATAGCTAGTACCCCCTCCCCCCGTTCCATACCTCCCGAGAGCGATAAATATCCTTTTCCCGTCCGGGGTCATTGTCATCAAAGCCTGGTCCCTTGGAACAGGCTTGGGGTCTATGGAGGGATAATAGGTCCACCCATGGGTGGAATTGTACTGGTGCAGGTCGTTGTACCAAACCCTGGCAGCATCCCTTCCGCCGAATATCCAAATGGAATCGGTCGCCTCGTCATAGACCATCTCTGACCAGTACCTGCCTGCGAGCGTGGGTGGGGCGTCTACCTGGACCCATGTCTTGTTGGAGTAAAAGAATATGTTCAGCTTGTCCCAGTATGCTCCCCACTGAGCATATCCACCGTAATAATATCCAATATTGCCATCTTTACTGGATGTGAAAGACTGGCGGGAATGTGTTGGGCTAGGTTCCATTCCGGTATCGTTCCATTGGACCCAGGTCTCGTTGCTCTCGAACATTGACCAGACCTGGAAACCCCAGTAGGACCGGTAGAACACGACCAGTTCTTTCTCCGCTTCACGGTACATAACATTACAGCTACCTGTTTCTATTGACGGCCAGCTCCCGGAAGCAAGCATTTCCCAATCGCCCATCGGTTGTTCTCCCAGGATCCGTGAGGGCCCGTCCTCCTCTCCAGCTACCGGCCCCATTTGAGATATGGGAAGAAGGACCAATATCAAGAGAAGGGCTGCGGTCATGACCGCAGAACACTGTCGTAACAGTACATTATAGGGCAAACATATATGGGACATTGACATCGCCTCGTTTCTCAGGTCCACACTTATGAGGTGGTAAATACGCGATGCATTAACAGGACATTATTATTTTAATCTAACACCTCATTTTCCCCGTAGAGAACCAACTAGATAGGTTTATACACCATGAACGTTCATTTTGGCGTGAGAGGGACCCGATAAGGGTCTTGAGGCGTTGATAGAATGTGCGCTAGGAGAGCTCATGCAAGCTCCATCAGATGGTGGAAAGGCCTGAGGAGAGCCTCGAAGGGAAGCAGGTCAAAACCGGCCTTTTCCCACTCGTGGCTCATCGACCCCCCATCCGAGCAATTGTTGGACACCAGGGAGAACCGGTTCGTGAGGACCTCGCTTTACCGATCGGGGAACGGATCGAGCTATTTCATAAGTCCCTATGAATACAACATGCCGGAAGAGGAGACATCCATGGTCCTTTCCGTCATGAAGGAGCTGAACGAGGAGCCACCTCCCCAGGCCATACTTGACGATGAGATCGCCTTGAGGAGCTATGTCGAAAGCAACTCGTCTGGACTGTTGAAAGGTACGGTCAAGGGGGACGATGTCGATCTACCCGCGTTGCTCGGGAGGATCACTGCACAGTATACATGTGGATACGGGACGATCGAACACCTGCTCAGGGACGAGCGTGTACAGGACCTCTATATCGATTCTCCTCCCATGTCCAAACCGGTTTATGTCTCGCTTGGCGGACATATACCAAAGGGTCTCGAGGGTACCTATGCCACGAACCTCCATCTTACCGAGAGGGAGCTCAGAAGGATCGTTTCCGTCCTGAGATATCATTCCGGACTCCCCTTTTCGGAGGCATCACCGGTACTTGAATGCGATCTCAGACAATACAATGCTAGGGTGACCGCTGTCGGGCCTCCCCTTTCATCCCGTGGGATCTCAATAGCGATCCGAAAGCACTCCCATGACCCCTGGACCCTCTTGAGATTGATAGATGTGGGGGCCATCACATCAACGGCAGCTGCGTTCCTCTCCATGTCGATCGCCGGAAGGAGGACGATGCTTATAGCGGGTCCAAGAGGCGCCGGGAAGACCTCACTTCTCGGCTCCCTTCTTTTCGAGGTGGACCGCTCGCAGAGAATAATAGTCATAGAGGACACGCCCGAGCTTCCTGTCGCCCCCCTTAACGAATACGGCTACAAGGTCATGGGTCTCAATGTCGGTTCCTCGACAGAAACCTCCGCTGACAGGGCGCTCAGGACAGCGCTGAGATTGGGAGAATCGGTGCTGGTCCTGGGGGAGGTTAGAGGGCCCGAGACCAGAACGCTTTACGAGATGATGTCGGCAGGCACCGCAGGATCCTCGGTACTGGGGACTTTCCACGCCGATTCGGCGAAGGCAGTTTACAAGAGGGCTGTGGAAGACCTTGGTGTCTCCAAGGTATCTTTCACGGCGACCGACCTCGTGGTGGTAGCGGGTCTTGTCCAACCTAAAGGAAGGAGGGTGAGATACCGGAGGGTCATACAGATAGCGGAAGTGATGAAGGACGGCCCTCCCGGCGGTTTCAGGGACCTGTTCATCTACGACCCGCAGGAGAATTCTTTGAAGCCGACCAACGAACTCCCCTCTTCCGGTACACTCGTATCGATAGCTTCACTCTGGGGAATGACCCCCAATGATGTCCTTGGAGAGCTTAAGGTCAGGGCCTCGGTGCTCGACAGGGCTTCTGTCCTGCTGGGGCCCGAAAGGGCGGCAAGACCCGGGATGATGCCCCTCGTGAGCGAAGCTTTCCAGGTGGCAAGGGAAAAGGCCATTTCGAAGGGGAGATACCCTGACGTGTCGTTCATCTTGAAGAAATGGGAAGAAGCCTTCAACGGGGGGGCGGAATGAAGGCAGGGAGGAGATGGTGGCCCCCTTCTCCAGCCTCAACTGCGATCTCACTGACCGCAGCAGGCGCGCTGGTCCTTATGGCTTTGATGGGCAACCTGCCGATACCCAACGGTCCTGACATGGACTCCGATGGCATCTCGGACAATTTTCAGAAGGTGGATGCGGTCAAGGATATCGTCAAGGACGGAGAGGGCTGGAGGGTCGAGACCGTCGGATACGCGTCCGAGACCGATCTCCCGTTCGTTCTTTTCGCCGGGAGCCTTCTCACGGTCGTTATCCCATTGGGAGCGGCCTTCTGGCTCTGGGACAGGCCCAGGAGGGTCATGAAAGTGTCCATCTGGAGAGAGGAGGGTAGAATGCATGATATCGTCCGAAGGCTTTCGGCCTTCCTTGAGATCAATCCCTCTCTTCCTTTCGCCGTCAGACTGACAAGGACATCGCTTCCTGTGCAGGACCAGCCCATGCTGGGGGAGGTAGCGTGGACCCCCTTCACCGAGGGGAGACCTTTCTCCGAGATCTACGGGCAGTTCAAGGAGAGATGGTCCTTACGCTCTCCCACGATAGGGAGGGCACTGGAAGGTCTAAGATCGGCGGAGAACGAACCTACCCAGACAGAGGTCACCCTCTCTGCAAGGGCGCTCGTGACCAGGCTCTCGGAGGAATCCAAGGCCATGATGGAGGAGTATTCACGCTCCCTTGCCGGACCCGCCACCGCCCTTTTCGGCATAGGCGTTCTGTTACCGATACTTCTCGCAACCATGATCCCCGTTACCGGGATCACGGGTAAGACCGCCCTGATGGTCGGTTTTGTTCTATGGGTCATCATACCGCTGAGCATCATCCTTCTGGGAAACTCACTTGTCCTCAAGAGGCCTTCGTTGGGTACCGACCATATGCCCGCAGTCAGGCATAGAACGGCGCCCGGACCGGTGGATATCTTTCTGATGACCCTCGGTACAGTAATGATATCTCTGTTCTTTTTTGTGGCCTTTTCCAAGGTCGAGATACCGATCACACTCCCCGGGTCGGGGAAAGGCTCCCTTTCGATACTCCTTGT
Organism: Thermoplasmatota archaeon; assembly: GCA_016928095.1. Taxonomy (GTDB): domain Archaea; phylum Thermoplasmatota; class Penumbrarchaeia; order Penumbrarchaeales; family Penumbrarchaeaceae; genus JAFGLL01. The sequence goes on along the minus strand of JAFGLL010000121.1, from coordinate 18,286 downwards.
CCTTTTAGGGGTCTCCTCTTCGATATCTGGACTGTTCGGGTGGCTCTCACAGGGTCCGAAGGAGGCACAGGAACGTTACTCGGACGTTCGGAAAAGAGCGCCCGGGATACTGAGGGACATGGCATCTGCCATCCAGGAAGGCTTGTCCTTCGAATCAGGGCTCAGGAGGACCCTCTCGAGAAGAGTGGTCGAGAAGGACCGGAGCTACAGATTACTGCCCGGGCACAGCAGTCGTGAAGCTGGCATGCCCGAGCCTCTAGTATCCTACCTTGAGAGCGCAGAGGAGTTCTCAAGGGCGGGCAGGGGTCCGGGAGGTAAGGCTGTACGGGCATTCTCGAAGCATATCCAGGAGTTAATGGACCTTGATGGGGACCTGTCCTCACGGGTCAGGTCGGCCGTGGGGCAGATGGAGGTGACCGCTTCGATCTTCGCCCCTTTGATGATAGGCGCCTCGGCCGGTATTTTCGATCTGATGGGGTCGGTCCAGGGGGACATCCCAGATGGCATGCTGTTCGGAGGAAGCGGCGGAGGGTCCATGCAGCCATGGCATTTCCTGCTCATGTCAGGGGGGTATCTCCTGATGCTTTCGATCGCCACCACCCTGACGATATACAGGTTGGAGAAGGGGGTGACCGGCGGAGGATGGCATCGGGTCCCGCGGAGGCTGGTCCAATCATCCCTTGCGTTCTCGCTGGGGGTCGTGGCAAGCTCATATCTTATCGGATGAAAAGGAGAGAATCGAAATGAGACGAACAATGGACAGGAACGGGGGTATGGAAGGAGTGCCCCTGCAGTTGATAATCGCGGTCGTTGTGGGAATGGCCGCTCTGGGAATAGTGATAGGATGGCTGGCGATCGCAAGCGATACCGATGCGAATTTGAAGAGGATAACCACCGATCCGGAGACGGTGGAGATAACCGGGGAAGGCCGGGTCAACCTCACAGTGGCCATAACTGTCTATGTATATGATTCCGAGGGCAATGAGGTGGACGATGTGATAGTGACCTTCTCCGGTGCAGTGGACAGCAAGGTGGTCCAGAAAATAGATTCAGGTGATCCCGTGGAGGTCCAGGCCGTGATACCGTCTTCCGCCGACACGGCGGTCATAGACATCAAGGCAGAGAAAGGTGGCGGAATGGGATCCACCGATACCACGGTGATAGTTATGAGGGGATAGGGATTATATATGGACCGGACCGTTTTCCATCCGGTGACGGGATGAAACGGGCAGTATTGCTGGTCTCTGTGCTATTGCTGGGTCTTCTCCCCGGTATGATCGAGGGAGAAGAACCTGCCGCTCTGTCCATGGACGGGGGGAGGCAGATCGAGGTCCCTTATGCCTTCGAACCGCCGCAACTTGACGGGAATATCGGGAGCCTTGAATGGTATACGGAGTTCACGACGAACTACTTCGACGCCTTCGACGGCCTGTCATTTCGCGAGGTATATCCTCCTGAAGGTTCCGATGAGGAGTTCACTGACCAGGCCGATCTGGCCGTAACATTCTATCTGCTGTATGACGACACCTACCTCTATTTCGCTGCAAATGTAACGGACCAGAACATTGTCGTGGACAGCGGTGAGACCTTCTGGAGGGATGACGGGGTCGAGCTAATGATCGACGGTGCCTTTGACATGGACGATGACCAGAGGGCAGGCGACCCATGGCCCGGTTTCGAGGATGGCACCACTCTGCTCGCAAAGGCAGATGGGAGTTACTATTACGATTATTCCAGCTCGACGCCTTACGAGAGGTCCTTCGGCGAGGGACGGGATTGGTTCGCTGCGACCAGAACGGTCCCGTCGGCAAACTATTACATCGTCGAGATGATGGTTCGGCTGGATTCCATCGCTTCTCCCGAGCCCAACGGGACCATAGGTTTCAATGTCGGGATCAACGACGATGATACCGGCGGTCTCTCCAAAACGGCCCTTAAATGGTGTGGCAGGGAGACCGCACCGGATGAATCTCCAACCTTCAAGAACGAATCCCTCTGGGGAACGGCACACCTCCGATCATATGTGGAGGCGAGACTGCCGCAGAGGATCGATGTCGATGAGGATCTGGAGGTGGAAGTATCGGCCGGATCTTCCATCGGGAACCATCCCGATTTTGAAACGGGATCGAACTTCACCTGGAGGCTTCCCATTTACAGGAACGGGGAATGGGCCAACCTTACATCTTTTGATACCCTCTTCGTGCATACCTTCGAGGAACCGCTCTCGTTCTACACCCTTGTTCTGGAATTGAGGGACCCCTCCGGGGAATCGGATACGGCGGTCACAAGGGTTTATGTGAAGGATGTGACACCACCCGACCTGGAATTCTCGGATGCGGTGGCCTTCGAGGAAACGCCGTTCACTTATGTCATGAACGCAACCGACAATGTCGGCGTCTCCAGGGTGGAATGGTCCCTCCAGGACCATGGCTGGTACAATCTGACGACCAAGGTCCCCTTCTTTGACCATACGTTCATGAGTCCGGGTGATTACACTCTCAGCTTCTCTGCTTTCGATGAGGAGAACAACACCCAGAACGGCACCGCACGGATCACCGTTCTCGATGATGCACCACCCATCATAGAAGGCGGTATATCGGACCTCCTGTTCTACACCTCTCGGTCTTTCGATCTGTCGGCTCCGACGGCCTATGATGATACAGAAGATGGCCCCTCCACGGACCTCTCGTACTCCTGGTCGTTCCGGGGAGGTTTCGGGGATTTCCGGTTCTTCGGACCGACCATAGAGGTGCAGATAGATATTCCCGGACCTTACCTGGGTATGCTTACAGTGACCGATGGTATAGGTCTTTCATCTTTCCTGACCTTCAACGTGTCCGTACTGGATGATACCCCCCCCGTACCGGAATTCTTTTTGCCGCTGGAGTTGGAAGAGGATCTGCAGTTCGAGCTCGATGCCAGCGGGTCGTTCGACAACGACCCCCTCTTATGGAACTCTTCCGTCTTCACATGGGTCATTACGTCCGAGGGGGGGGGATCTTTTATCGAGACACTATCTGGACCCGTCGTCATCGTGGAGTTCCCGTTCCCTGGAACGGCCCGGGTCACACTGTTCATCGAGGACCCTTCCGGGAATGTAGCGAACCTGAGCAGGTTGGTGCTGGTTCTTGACAATACCCCGCCCGTTGCAGTCTTCCATCTGGACAAGGATATCGTGGACCAGAACGAGAGGTTCTTTCTGAACATCACAGGCTCCTCGGACAATGTCGGACTTCTTTCCGCGCATTTTACCATAGTGAGGGTCCTCCCCGAGGGGGAGGAACCGGTGTTCTCAACACCTTTCTTTGGAGTGAGGATCCTCAACGCCACGGGGGAGGAAATGCGGTCCCTTGAAGGGCTTATGATATCTATAGAAGGTCCGGGTCCATACCGGATCGACATGATGATCAAGGACCTGTCCGGTCTCGAAGATCATGTATCGGCGAACATCACCGTGAGGGACAGCATATCCCCCAGAGCGGTGATCAACAGGACCATTCTGTACGTTGAACCGAAAAAGAGTTTTTTCCTCTCCGGGTCGGGGAGTACAGATGCCACGGGTCCTCTAACGTTCGAATGGCTGCTCGAGAACGAAACTCCAATGGGGGTCAGTCCCGATCTGGTATGGACCTTCACCGCTCCGGGGAACCATACGGTCGTCCTCAAGGTAACGGATACGGGGGGGAATGTGGATCTTGCCTTTTGCAGGGTGATCGTGAGCGATCCTGCAGAAAAGGGTGGAGACCAGGCCGGTCACACATTACTGTTTATTATCTGGGGGGTGGCCATCTTCATTATACTTGTCGGTGTCCTTCTGGCACTTTTCTGGATCCGTAAGAAGAGGGCTGATGTATCGACGAAGAAAGGAGAGGAATGAGAACGATGCGAGAATGCGGGATAGCGCCTCTCACGGGTCCTGACCAATGAGGAACGGCATCGAACGGGATGGTCCATCAAGGTCATATGCGGTGTAACTTCCTTCGGACCACGCCAATGAAGATCATCACCGAAAGCACCGATGGAAAAAACGGGAACGGGATATCCCTGGACCGGTCGTCTTTATTGTCATCAAAAGTATCGTTCACCTCCACAGGAGGATCGATCACATAGACCCTGGACATGGTGATATCGTCCACGGGATGGTCCTTCAGCAGCGGCCTTCTATTCCCGTAGGTCTCGGTCGCAGCGATCCCCTTGGCAACCTCCAGACCCTCCACGACCACCCCGAAGACCGCATACCCGTTGTCGTCCCGGTTCCAATCATCCAGTCCATGCTGCGGTCCGTCGCATATATAGAACTGCGACGAGGCGGAATCCGGCTCCGATGACCGGGCCATTCCTACAGCACCGTCCACATGGGATGCGTTCATGCAGATCTCGAGAGGTATCGTGCTGTCGGACCCGCCCATACCATCATCATAAGGGTTCATGTTCCTGGTGTTGGGATCGCCGGTCTGTGCAACGAAACCGTCGATACACCGATGGAATTTGATCCCATCGTAGAAACCGCTCTGTGCCAGGTCTATGAAGTTCTTCGTGGTTATCGGCGTCATGTTCTCGTATAGCTCTATCCTTATCTCACCCCACCCCGCTACCTCGATGACGGCTATCCTGTTGGGTCTGCCGATATCCTCCGGTTCGGTATAGATCACACCTTCCTGTGAGGAAGGCCCGGCCGCTGTCCCAGATGGACCTTCAAGGACCACAAGCAAGAGCATGATCGTCGTTGCGGCCATGACCAGGGAGAGGTGGGCTTTCATCATGATTGACATTGTATGCTTTCCTATAATGCTTTTTCATTGGACAGGGGGGATCGGAGCTTTTCATCCCTCTTGCGGAAATATTCCCTCTCCTCCATAAGGTCCTCGAGGAGCGCCTTCAAGGACCATTCGATGTTCTTCTCGGTGGGTGTGCAGAAGATGGGCCTGTTCTGTCCCTTGAACGATGGGAAATTATCCATCGATGAATGGACGCTCGGACCGTCGAAACCCAGGAACATCACCAACCTGGGATCCTCCTTTGCTTCCCAGTGGGCATACACCTCATCCTCGATTATATCCCCCACAAGGTCACCTTCCCTACCGCATCCACTTATCAACAGGACTTCCTTGCCCAGCACCCCTTCAAGATGGGAGCTTATCGACCTTGCCGTGACCTCATCGTATCCATACACCATGATCCCGATCTCGTTCATGATGGATGAACGTCTATCCAGATAAAAAAGCTCTGGATCGGAGGTACACCCCAAGAAAAGATAGAAATAAGAAAGGACTTGTTCAAGTGGTGTTCTTTTTCGGGGGATAATGATGGACAGTGAGGAGTTCGAGGAGAGAAAACACCCGTCGATAGTCCTGGTCGGCATCGGAGGCGGAGGCTCCAGGATACTGTCCGACGGTGTGGACCAGATACTCAACTACGAGGTTGTGGATAGATACAAGTGTCTGGGGAAAGCTCTCAAACTTCATGATGACAGACCCCTGGCGTTCATAGTGGACACAAGTTCGGATCCTACCAGGGAAGGATTCTTCGAGAACATACCCCCGGAGCAGAAGATCTCTCTGTCCCTGTCGGCCAGGGGTATGTCAAGGGGTGCGGGAGGAAGACCGGGAAGAGCGGCGAAAGCGATGCTCAACAACGATGTCGTCGAGAACCTTGCAAAGAACCTCTACGCCCCCATCTCCCGCGAGGAGCCCGCAATAGTCGTGATCATCCACACCGCAGACGGTGGGACCGGCGGCGGGCTTACCCCCGAGATACTGCAGCATCTGGGATATTCCCTCCCCATGTCCACCATCTACTGGATATTCACGATCCTGCCTCAGAGGACCGCCCTTGCGCTTCAAGGACCCCGGACAGTTGCACCGGTCATGGGAAAACTGCTCAAGACGACCCGCAGGATCTCGAACAGGGATTTCACGAACATCCCCTATCAATGCCGGGAAATCATCAATCGCCACATCGTCAGGAAGGAAACGGACCAGTCCTATGAGTTTCAGCATTCCAGGGTCTCCATATTCCCCGTATCCAACCATCATTTCGCCCAGTGCTGGACAGGAAAGGACAGAAAGACCATACGGGAAGAGGTCCTCAACCCATTCCCCATAGAACTGCTCTCTCAGGCGCTATACCCCTTCCTCAAATACACCGTAGCCGACACGGGAGAGCAGACCTGGATGCAGGAGAATTGGCCGCTGGGCCCGATAGATATCCCGGATATCATGGCCGGTCTGACCCCGGAAAGGCCTTTCGTCCTCCCTCATCTCTGGACAGACCCGGACGTGCATTCGCCCGAAGGCACCGATGAAAAGCTCAAGAACCTGATGGAGGGGGTGATCGAGCTAAGCCAGCAGGACGTGCTTCACGATGATGGGATACCAGACCTCTATACGTTTACCGGTACTCCCGCGGCACTCTATGAGTTCAGGGCAACGAGCGTCTACTGCATTCCGGTATATCCAAAGGGAAGCAGTTATTTCGACGAATTCCCGGATTTCGTTGCGGACGAGTGGTTCCCGAAACTCTCGGCCAGGATGCATTTCATCACAGGAAGGGAAGGTCTGAAGCTCGGTATAATCAGTCATGCAGCGAACCTGAAACCCCAACCGATCCCCGGACCGGTCAAGGGAGGGAAACTGGGGTTCGAGAACGGTCTGCTGGTGACCCTGATCTTCGGGGCGATCCCTGAAGACCTCCCGATCTGGCTGGAATCCACAAGGGACATCATAGAAGGATACAAGACAGAGGATTTCTGGGAGATCTCGGGCTACGATTCCAACGAATGGCTCAGAGAGCTTGCGACGTACATAGGATGGTCCGATTGGCCTTTTCGGAAATATATGGATATCAAGGGCAGGAACGGACAGATATCAGATGGAGATGGTGGATGAGCCTATTCATCGGTCCATAATGAACATTTCAAGGAGTATGAGGAATGATCGGGTGGGAGAACGGCTGTCGATTTATGGATATCTATCCTTTAAAATATAATGACCATACGAAATTGCATAAATAATCGGTAGGTTTACCAGTCTTAGATGGAGGAGATTAATTGACACCCGACATCGATCCTGTCATCGAGTTGAACAAGCTCACCAAATTTTACGGGAAGTCCAGAGGCATAATCGATGTGGACCTTTCCGTGAAAAGGGGGGAGGTGTTCGGCTTCCTTGGTCCGAACGGTGCCGGGAAGAGCACTGCCATCCGGACCATCCTCGATCTCATAAGACCGACCTCTGGTTGGGCCCGGGTCAACGGGATGGACCCTACAAAGGAAGGAGCGAAGGTCAGGAGGTCGGTGGGTTACCTCCCCTCGGATTTTGGGACCTACAAGTCCATGACGGCAAAGGCTTACCTTCGAACCCTTCTGGAGATGATGGACTACAGAGGGCAAGACCGGATAGAGGAGCTCGCCGGAAGATTGGACCTTGATCTTAAAAGAAGGATCAAGGATTTTTCCCGCGGAAACCGACAGAAGATCGGTGTGGTCTCGGCCTTCATGCACAACCCCAAGCTCGCCATTCTGGACGAACCGACCACCGGGCTCGACCCCCTCATGCAGCAGGAATTCTACAGGATCGTACTGGAGGAAAAGAGCAAGGAGAACACGGTCTTCTTATCATCCCATATACTGGCGGAGGTTGAATCTATCTGCGACAGGGTCGGCATCATCAGGGAAGGCCGCCTGATCATGGTGGAGAACATGTCCACGTTCAAGAAGAAAACGGGCAAGGTCCTCAACGTCGAGTTCGACAGAAAGGTCGATCCGTACATCTTCATGAGCCTACCCGGCGTTTCGGACATCAAGGTCGGGGAAGAAAATATCCTGATCATGACGGTTTCCTCTCACATAGACGGTGTGATAAAGGAGCTTGCCAGGCACACGATCATCGACCTCACGTACGATGAGGTGTCCCTCGAGGACCTCTTCCTGAAATATTATGGAAAAGAGAACGTGAGCCATAATAGGAACGGGGCGAGGGGGGTGGTGCAATGAAGCTCCCGCTGTTCAAGGCCGCCTTCAAGGACCAGCAGACCTCGATGTGGGTCTATGTGGGTGTCATGCTGTTCTACGGCCTGCTGATAATGGTCGCGTTCCTTTCGGTCGAGGATATGCTGAGCGAACCCTTCTCCAGCGTCGAGGGCATAACCCTGACAAAGATCGGTACAAATGACGAGTATGATGTGTTCAACCTCAAATGGGAGACCCGGACAGGGACGGCTGCCCATGTTGCGTTCGGTCTTGACCTGGACGAAGGCATGGACTGGGCCAATTTCACACTTGATGACATCGAGGGGTTCAACATGAGCCAGGTCCAGGATCTGTTCGAAGACCATTTTGGAAATATATCGCTCGGGGAGTACCTTAAGGACGATCCGATGCTAATGGAATTCTTCGAGAATTACACGGGGGACCATTCCGGGAACATGCACTATCCGGCCCCCATACCGTTCCCGGATGGAAAATCCGGTATCGAGCTCGTGTATTTCGGGGAAGGTACCTATGTGAACTTCACGAACAGCGGTTCATCCCTCCTCTTCGTGGTGGGTCTTATCCCCAATGATTGGAACCTCTCCAACATCACTTTCCTTGGACCGGTATCCTCTATGGACCTGATGCAGATATCCGATTTCGACGAGTACCTGGAGGAAAATCCGATGATGAAGGCATTCTTCGGAGAGGAGATGATCTCCTTCACGGAGATAGAGGGCTTCATAGCTCTGGAATACTTCTCCATGTGGCCTCTCATGCTCCTTATCTTCCTTGCCATAAAGACCGGGGGGACCGTTTCAAAACATGTTGACGACCAGTCCATCGACATCCTTCTAGCGACCGGGTATTCAAGGTTCCGTTTCCTAAACGAGAAGATGCTGGTCGTGGCCATGAACCTGGCCCTTGTGGTCATTGCCGCCTGGGTCGGGGTGATACTTGGAGTGTTCATGATAGGGAAGCCAGTGCCAGTGGCAGGGATCACGATCGCCTTTCTGGGCTCTGTTCCCCTGGCATTCGGAATGGTCGGTCTCTCCCTTCTCCTCTCCGTACTGATCGATGAGAGCTCGAAGACAACGGGTGCCATCATGGGTCTCACGATCTTCATGTTCATGATCCAGATCGTATCGAACATAGCGGGATGGCAGGACGGTCTGGGTTACATCTCCCTGTTCACGTATTATGACATGAACCAGCTGATGGTCCACAGGACCTTTGACGCTGTCAACATCATTTTACCTTCGGTCATCGGTATGGTCTCGATGATCGCATCCTATATACTCTTTAAAAAGAAGGAGATACACGCTTAGATCAAAGTATCCTCTCACCCTGGAAGGACCCCATGATATGGATGTCGGTATCCGTATGCTGATAATCTATCCATTCCCTTGTGGGGACCCCTTGGTGGAACCCCCTCAATCTGAGGGATTTCCTGTTCTCCCTTTCCCTGAACTCGATGATCCCATCCATCAGATATTCGATGGAGTTCTCGACGCTTTCCGGATGGACCCCCGTTGCCATGTCCATGATGTTGGTGAAACGGTAAGATTTGGACCGGGATATCAGGACCTGCAGGAATTTCATGAGGTCGTTCATGTCGGTTCGGGTCACAAGGGGTGACAGGGAATTTATTATCATCACCCCACCATGGAACTGCGAAACGAACTCCTCCATGAGATAGACAAGGTCGCTCTGGAACCTCTTAAAGTCTTCCCGGTCCTCTATATTGAATATCCTGTGCCCCTCCTTCAGGACCTTGCCGTCGCTGTACTTCGAGAACAGGTCATACATCCTGACCAGTCCTTCTTGATTGAACCTTCTGAACTCGGGGACCTGTCTGATGATGCCCTGCATGACCTCTTTCATTGCCCTGTTCGAGGAGACATAGATCACAGGGATGCCCAATGAGAGACTGGATGCCATTATCTTGTTGAACACTACTTCCTTCCCGCTGAAGGCAGGGCCTTTCAGCAGGACCTGGGACCCCACGGAATAACCACCCATCAGAAGCTGGTCAAGCCTCTTGATGAATGAAGGGATATATGTCACGTTCCTGACATCCCCCTTGATGACCGGTCTCTTCTCGATGGGATGATGATGAAGCTTCTGGAGGTAGAACTGGGCTTCCTTGTTCTGAGGTGACTGGGCAAGGGCGAGTGTGTAAAGTTCCAATGCTGCGCTCATGTCGCATTCCCTGTACGCTGTCCTTGCCTGGTCCAGAAGTCTTCTGATACCCGGGGTCTCTATCTTCTCAGAGACGACCGTTCCCCCGCAGATCGGACATCTGTCCCTCCCTTCCTCGGGATGGACCCGGATCATTGCCCTGCAGTGGGGGCATCTCCTCTTGAGGTTATTTAATGCCTCCTCCTTTTTTGTGAGATCGAAGGATTCCCCGAGAGGTTTTTTGCTGTCCCTTACATAAGAGGTGAGGGTTATTATACCCCTTGTTTCCTGGATAGGTGGAGGTGGTGCCCGTCGTGGTTCGACAAACGGTGCCGGTTCATTGACGGGGGTTTTTTCGACAACATAAGGTATTGGAGGTGGTTGGGGTAGGTCCGATGGCATCTTAGGGGGGGGCTCGATCAATGTTGGGGCATCTGGCTCGGGACATACTGCCTCATCTTCCTCCTTCTGTTCTTCATCATGTCCTGGTTCCGGAGGTGTCTCATCAGCGAGGATCTCCTGTTCCTGTTCGACGTCCTCCCGGGAGGGTCTGGTATCGGAGATGATCTTTTCAAAGGTCACATCGTCAACCTTCAACCTCTCCTGCAGGACCCTGAGCAAGGCCATCTCATCCTCCGAGATGACCCCATCGTTCCATGCCTGCCCCACCAGGTCCTTGAGGATGTCCTTGATGCTCCCATCGTCGAATACAGGTCCCGATCTCGAAGTGGGGGTCACATCTTCCCAGTCCACCGCCTCCCAGACCAGTTTTCCATCATCGTTCTCAAGGGAAGTGGGGGGTCGGGTCTGCTCGGGTTCCTCGATCTGCTCTTCGATAAGGTTCTCATCTTCCACAATGACCTTATTTTTGCGTGTTCCTCTTTTCCTCTTCTTCTCAGGGCCGATCACTATGTCCTCTTCCACTTCCCCTTCAATTTCCGAAACTACCTCATCCTCCGGTACAGCGGGTGTCTCTTCCACCGCCACGTCTTTGCTCTTCTTCCTGGGCTTTGAGCTGCGTCCTTTTTTGGACCTGTTACTGCTATTTTTTCTGCCCAATCTCATCCTTCCGACACTAGTTGGTTCGATATCTGTGAGACTATACAAAGGGATGGTATATCGTACCAATTAAGTTTTTCCTAAAAAAAATTCCGAAATGTGAATAATGCTTTCTCTCGATTCTTGGAGATCTGGAATGCTATCCTTGAAATGCATGGCCCTTTTATCAAGGATGATGGCGTAACCCCGCTCGCTCTCGGACCTTATCATCCTCCCGATAGCCTGCAGAAGCCTGCGTGAAGCTGGTGCATGTACCGTGTATTCCCACCCTTTGCCGAACTTGATATCGTAGTAAGAGGACAGTGCTCTCTGCCTTGCGTTAGGTCTCGGGTAAGGTATTCCGACTATGATCACCACCTCCAAGCTTTCCCCCGGGAAATCCATACCCTCCGATAACCTGCCTCCGATCACGGACAGCAGCACGCCGCCTTTGCTGGACTTGAACCTCTCTGCTATATCCATTATTTCTGCCTGGTGTGATCCCTTTTCTTCAATGAAGGTCGGTCGGTCCAGCCGGATACCCGGAGGGAGGCTCGTACCGTCCTCCAGCTCCTCGGTCCCGAGGATGGACATCAGTAGATCGAAGGAGGGGAAGAACACGGCCGCATTCCTGTCGGGAACGGAACCCAATATCCCCATGACACGTTCACGGTATCTCATCTTCACCAGGGGGTCCTTCATCATGGTCTCGTGATTGGTCGATAGGTCGTTCACGTACATGACCGCCCTGTTCGCGGTCGGAAAAGGAGGAGGTAGCTTGATGAGAGGGGTGTCCGAAGGAAGTCCTATCGTGTCCCGATACTCATCCAGCGGGCTGAGGGTCCCGGAGAGATGGATCGAGGCATGGGCCTCTTTCAGCGCTCCCGTCACGATGCTCGGGTCCATGGCGAATGCCTGCAGTATGAGCTCTCCATCCCTCCTACCCTTCACTATCAGTGGAGTGTACCTTTCAAACTCCAGCTCGTTCCAGAGAAGATAGAACCTGGCCACTGTATGTATGTAGGACCTGGGGAGTTTCCCCTCGGCCTTTCGTCTATCCTGTATGGCGATACCATGCTGAAGCATCTCGGTGGCCATGGAGGTTATATTGTTCGAATTTGTCCGGAAAAGGACCATCATCGTCTCGGTCAATGAGGAGGGGGGTACAAGCCCGTCCTCGTCGATGAGGAACTCGCTCGCGATCCCTTCGAGGGCATCCATCACCGTCTGGATGAACCCCTTGATGGTCCTTCCACCACCGATATCGTGATCACCGTTCCTCTCCACCTCGAGCAGGGCCAGCTTCAAGGTCACGCTCGTGAGGGTTATCGATCCAAGGTCCCTGGCGAAGGAGGCCAGGTTGTGGGCTTCATCAACGATCACGATCAGGTCCTCGATCGTACACCCCATCCATTCGAGCAATCTTCTCCTGATGAACGGGGATAGGAAGAAGATATAAGGTGCTGTGACCAGAACAGCTTCCGATATCATGAGCTTGGTCACCTCATAGGGACATATGGACATCCCAAGGCACCTAGCTATAAGCTCTTCGGCAGTCGGGTCGTTCGCCCTTGACCACCTTCGAACCTCCAGACCGTCATCGAGGAGGAACGCGGAATAGTATCTGCATTCCTTTCCCCCGGTGGGCTTACCAATTAACCTGCTGTTCGTGTTCTTCTTGCGCTCGGAGCACATGTTGGAGAGCTCTTCAGGGGTTCCCGTGATGAACTCCGGCTCTTCGGAAGTGAGAGGGCACATGTTGTTCCTCCCTTGAAGGGCCACACACGTTCCGCTCCCGGGACCCCCTTCCCAGAGGCTACCGGATACCAAATCTTGGGAGCCACGGGTGTCAGAACATGGTCCGATCGTGGAGCCGGAAAGGACCTCCCGGTTCAACTCCGAGATGGCCTGATCTATCATGTCCTCCGCTCCTTCAATGACGGGGGTTATTACTGGTTGGGCTGGTAACAGGCTTTGTTTTATCCGTTTGAACTCCTCGACCACCTGCTTCTGCTGTGAGTTCGTTCGGGTCAGGTATAGCACCCGTTTCCCGTGATCGTATGCTGCCGCAAGGCAGGGAGCCAGTACAGAAACGGTCTTCCCGGAGCCTGTCCCCGCCTCTATAACTACATGACCCCTGTCGGAAAGCGCCTGGTTTATGTTCTCGATCAGGTCCAACTGGATCGGACGGGGGTCGTATGGGAACAGGTCCATGGGGTCCATCGGTTTCTCCCACCCATCCCTTTTTTTAGCTTAAAGGAGGGAGGTGGGAGGGTTCCCCGAAAGAGAAACTAGTCCAATCCTTTTTACACCAGGAAAATATTCCGAGACGACAGGGGGTTGGACTATGAGAATGATGGTCAGATGCGGGGACGAGGATTGTGCCTCTGAGTTCTTTGTTGAGAGCAAGGAGCCTGTCTGGACGTGTGAAAAATGCGGGAGGGAGATCACAAACCGCTACTATCCTTTCCTCACCGCAAAGCTCATGCAGGCGAAGATCGACGGAGATGCTGCGAACTGGAAAGAGATGTATGCCGAGCTTCTCGATACCGCAAGGACCGAAATTGCGGCCAGGGGGGTCAGAGCGGAGGATGTTGCATTCCTCGAGGAAGCAGGGTCACTGATGGAGCGTAAGAGGGCAATGTCCAATCAGGAATGGCGTGCGGAACATGACCAGCTATTGGAGCGGGCAAGAACCTACATATTGAGTGTTGAATAGACCGGCCTTTTCATATCCAACGAGGATCATTCTCCATCTATCCTCTTTTCCTCTTCCGGGGTAATGAAACTCGAGCTGGTCCTTCCTCCACCCTGTGAGAGGACGGCGGGTTGTGAGATGCCGATCTCACCCTCCTTTCTCTCATCGGAGTAATGGATATATTCCTGGATCTCCTTTTCGAACTCGTCCAGCTCCTCATCGATCAGGGTCATCTTCTGGTTAGGTGTCTCCTCTGCCTTGGCAAGACCGAAGAACCTTTTCAAACCTTCGAATACCATGATGGGAACCTCGTAACGGTAAATATAGTATGGTTCGAGTTACTATATGTACTTTTTCGGATTCTGCCAAGCTCCTTCCTGTAGGGCTGTTTCACGTGACTATCTCGTCCAACCTGTCCTCCGAAACCGCCCTCCTCACCTCCATAGCCAGCCTTCTACCCGTTGATAGGGTCCTCCTCCATAGTGAATTACCATAGGGGTGGCCCACCCACATATGAACATTGGTGCCCCCGCCTATCCTGGGGGCGACATCGTAGATGAAGAAGTTCAGGTCCTTGTCCACACAGGTCTGCAGGCAGAACGGACCTATGATGCCGGGACCGTAATGCTCCTTCGAGGCTTCTACATACCTCTCGGCCATGTTGAAAACCTTCTCCAGAAGGGATTCCCTCAGCGTCGCGCTGTTATGACCACATACAGTATATTCCGGGAGTATCTGGTCCTCCCCAAGCGTCATCTGCTGGGGTGCTGGCAGCCTTACATGACCGTCCAACGATGTCTCGAACCTCCAATCCACTCCAAGCAGCTCCAGAGGCGACATCTCCTCCTCCAGAGGAGAGTAGAAGAAGTCGAAATTGAAGACCGGGCCGATAACGTACCTCTCGATCCTTGCTGTTTCCAGCGTCTCCCTGTCGATGATACCGCCGGCTATCAGCTTCTCGGACTTCTGATGGTACTCCTCGAAGGAGGAGCATGTGAAAAATCCCCTTTCGAGCTTCTTCTGTTTGTGATGAAGCTTCACGATGGCAAGCTCGTCTATCCCTTGTGGGTCATCGATCCTTTCAGGGAATGGAAGCCCGGCCTTCTCTAGTAGCCAGTAATAGCTCTGACGCTCCTCTCTCTCCTCGGATCTCAACATGTTCCGGGAACCCACCATGGGGACCATGAAATCCTCTTCGATATCATCGATCTTCACATATGACGTGAAGGAGCGGTTGGGGACCCACATTACATTGTTCTCCCTGAGCCATTTCTGCCACCGACCCTCCATTACCTCTCTGTACCTGTCCACGATGATAGGTTCATCGATGATGCCCCTCACCAGTTTCCCGCTGGTATCTCTTTTGGCCTTGAAATAATGGGCATAGGTCCTCTCGCGTCCTTTTTGACAGAATGCCACCGTCCTGAAGCCTTCTTCGGCCGCTCCGTCGCAAGTATCAAGGGCTGAATGAGAGGCGACGACCCCAAGCTTCACCTTTGACCCGTCATATTCCCTTACGATATCCTGAACAGCTTTCCTATCGATCATGGAAGACCACCGATACGGGGTGAAAGACTGTATCGGTTATGAATTGTTCTATCCGTCAGCTTTGTGGATACCCTCTCCTCCGAGTACCGAGGAACGTGCAGGATCTCCCCCCATTTCTTTGCCGAGTGTCGCAGATCTTTTTCGCTCATACAAATTCTCGAACCATATCCACAACGATCACATCCATTCGATACTGCAGATACAAGGGTCAACACCATCATGACCTTCATGATCGATCGGGCCTTTTTTGGTATATCTGAATTGGCGTAGACCTATCCGTTCGCAAAGACGACATTGGACGATAATTTACTTATACCCTGTCTGGCGGTCAATTCATAAACAATAGGAATGATAAGGTACAAGGCTTGAAAAAAAGCAGTGTCGATCCGGTGAAGGACTATGCGGTTCTCGATGGTGTTCCGGGCAGTAGCATTTCTCATGGTCATGCTGGTCGCCGTCTCGAACCTCATCGACCTTACGGGCAGCCCCCACAATTATATTCTCGACCCAGAGGATCTTGACGGGAAAGTGGTTCCCGGGATAGACACGGACGGGGATGGATTGAAGGATATCCACGAGGATATCGATCTGAACGGGCAGCTCTCATCCGGAGAGAGGTCTCCGACGAACCCTTACGACCCTGATACGGATGGCGATGGCATTCTGGACGGTCTTGAGTACGAGTTGCTCAGGGAAAGGACATACAATACATCAACGGCGCCCAACTGGGTCCTGAGGTTCTACTCCAGCCAGAGCTCTTTCGAAACGGTCATGGGATCTCTAGGTCCTCTTGGTGATATCGACCGTGACGATGCATCGAACATCATGGACCCCGATTCGGATGGCGATGGCATTCTGGATGGAGAGGAGCTTGCAATGGGACTGGACCCTCTGGACCCCGATACGGACGGGGATTCAATTCCCGATCCCTATGACCAAAATAAGGGATTCTCCATTGATGAGGACTCCGATGGTATGGACGATCAATGGGAGGATTGGTATGGGGTCTCGGAACCCCTGGATGATCTTGACGACGATGGCCTCACGAACTTCCAGGAGTTCTATGGCAGGTCTGACCCTACCAGACCGGATGCAAAAAATGGTCATTTCGGGGTTTTCTCCATGAACGACATCCTGAGCTACAAGAACACTTCCGCTATGGTGATGAGAACATCCGGCGGGGGTCCCTCGTATCACAGGGTGGCAACCTTTTCCACCTACACCGGATCAGGTTGGGAAAGGGAACTGATCGGTCGGTCCATTATACCATCCGATAACACCAACACCACCGTTATAGATCATGAACTCGCGGGATACTGGTGGGGAGACCTGCCCTACACCTCATGGATGACCTCAATGGACCCGACATGGTCCTTTCCGACCTTCCCCGGTCCTGACAGGATCGATACCAATACGATAGACCCCTATGTGACCAGGCCCCTGCTCAGTTTTTCCGAGACGGTAAAGCTTCCAACATACGGTCCAGATGAGCTCTCCCGAGCGAACGGGACCGCTTCCGGTCAAGACCGGTTCCTGCAGGTACCAGCCCAGGTCCCGGAAGAGGTATGGGACCTCGCCAGGTCCTTTGCCAGGCAGAGCGGGTCTCAGACCCCGTTCATGATAGCTGACCATATGGCCCGCATGATCTTCGAAAGATGTCAGTACTCACTTGTATCCAACTACCTGGCCCCGTCGGAGGACCCACTTTACTCGTTCCTGTTCATCACAAAGAAAGGGAGCGCACTGGACTACTCCTCGGCCTTCACCATTATGATGAGGATGTCAGGCATACCCTCGAGATTGGTCATGGGTTACGCTCTCGGGTCCCTCTCCGGGGATTCCAGGATCTTCCTCCAGGGGCATCTTCACGCCTGGAGCGAGATCTATATCGAGGGATATGGGTGGATCCCCTTCGAAGTGACCGAGCACGCCCTTGAACCGCTTGGGGGGACCGGAGTGAGAGCGGACGGGAAGGATCCCCTTGTCTTTGGACCTTATGGAGGTGATGGTGGCGGGACGCTCGTCGGTCGGGAAGGGGGTGGCCTTGACCCCGACCAGGATGAGGATAACGATGGCCTTTCCAACTTGGAAGAGTCCCTCCGGCGTACAGATCCCATGAACCCGGACTCTGACGGCGACGACCTGCTTGACGGGTGGGAGGTCCATCTCCTGGGAACAGACCCGCTGGACCCGGACACCGATGATGATACCCTTTATGATGGGGATGAGGTGAACATTCACGGGACCGATCCGACAAAATGGGATACGGACGGTGGTAAAGTATCAGATGGAACGGAAGTCTATCTGGTACCGCCTCTTGATCCGCTCGATCCCCTTGATGACTACCTTTATTCCGATATTGACGACGACGGCCTCCTGAACGATCAGGAGAATGCCTTCGGTACCAATCCCCTCGACCCGGACACGGACCGGGACCTTTTATCCGACGGCTCGGAGGTACAGTCCTACCGGACAGACCCCCTCGACCCGGACACCGACGGTGATGGACTTGATGATCCTATGGAGGTCCTCGGTCTTTCGGGAGGAGTGTTCTCGGACCCCATGGAAAACGATACCGACGGTGACGGTCTCGATGACCTTTTGGAGATCCAGGTCGGTACTGACCCCCGAACATTCGACACGGACAACGACGGGCTGGGAGATGGAGAGGAGGTCCTGATGGAGCCATATACGGACCCACTTGACCCCGACACTGACGGGGACGGACTTCTCGATGGAAGGGAGATGCAGCTTCTAACATCCCCCATTCTTCCGGATACGGATGGGGACCTTCGACCGGACGGTTTCGAGTTCTGGTCGGGAACGGACCCGAACAACGCCGATCCTCCGCT